>JALVEJ010000243.1 GCA_027031025.1 Flavobacteriales bacterium
TAATGTTTATGATGCTTTACAAGCTTGTAGTGAACATATTATCCAATTTGGCGGGCATAAATATGCAGCCGGATTGACAATTGCACCCGAAGAGTTTGATAATTTTAAAGCCAAATTTGAAGAAGTCGTTAAAAACACCATAACCGAAGCCTCTATGGTTCCCGAAATTCGTATTGATACCGATTTGTCATTTAAAGAAATCACTCGTAAATTTCACAATATACTGAAGCAAATGGCGCCTTTCGGACCCGGAAACATGAATCCGGTTTTTGTCACTCGAGGCGTAAATGATACCGGTTACAGCCGGACGGTCGGCAAAGAACAAAATCATCTAAAAGTGTCGTTACGGGAACTAAAATCGGGCTTAATGATGAGCGGTATCGGGTTTAATATGGCGGACAAAGCCGGTTTGGTTAAATCAGGAGTTCCTTTGGCAGTAGTTTATACTTTGGAAGAAAATCATTGGAACAATAAAGTCAGTTTACAGTTGCGAATCAAAGATATCAAACCGGTTTCAGAACTTTGATTTTTTTTAAATAAATATGAAATTGAAAGAACAAGATTTTATCAATACTTACCGAGATATTTCGTATCCGGACAAAATAGATTTATCAGCATCGGCACCATCTAATATCGCCTTGGTTAAATATTGGGGCAAGCATGGTATGCAATTACCTATGAATCCTTCGGTTAGTTTTACTTTAAATCAAAGTCGAACCAACACTACTGCGCATTTATCTCTTTTAAAATTGCCGTCTAAAACAGTTGAATTTCAATTTTTTTTAGACCAAAAACCTCGACCCGATTTTGAACCGAAAATAGCCGGTTTTTTTGAAAAGATAAAAGTTTATGCGCCGTTTATAACCGCATTTCATTGGCAGATTTATAGTCAAAATACCTTTCCGCATTCCAGTGGTATTGCTTCATCAGCCAGTGCTTTTGCGGCTTTGGCAAAAATGATTGTGGATTTGGAAAAACAATTATTTCCGTCTCATAAAGATGACAATTATTACAAGAAAAAAGCCTCCTTTTTAGCTCGTCTCGGTTCCGGTAGCGCTTCTCGCAGCATTGCACATCCGGTTATGATTTGGGGCAAACATCCCGGCATACCGGACACTTCCGATTTATATGCAGTAGCACCTGATTTTGAATTACATCCTGTATTTAAAAATTTTAGAGACAGTATCATTTTGGTAGAAAAAGGACAGAAAAAGGTATCAAGTACCGCCGGACACAATTTGATGGCAAAGCACCCTTTTAAAGCCATACGCAAGCAACAAGCATTTTTACACGCTTTACAAATGACCCAATATTTGAAATCAGGTGATTTGGATAATTTTATCAAACTAACCGAAGCCGAAGCGCTCAGTTTACATGCTTTGATGATGACTTCCGACCCTAACTACATTTTAATACAACCGGGCACCTTGAAAGTGATACAATTAATACGGCATTTAAGACAAACTTTAAACCTACCCGTTTGCTTTACGCTTGATGCCGGTGCCAATGTGCATGTTTTATATCCAGATAAAATCTCCGATAATTTAGAAAAATATTTATTCTCAAAGTTAACATACGAAATAATTCACGATTATATATAACACAATAAACCGCCCTAATAATTATCAATTTTTTAATTTTTATTATTTTTTCCTTTCAAAGGATAAAAAATAATTTATTTCTTATTATCTTGGGGGCATTAATATTAAAAACTAACTAAGTATGAAAAAAATTACCTTTTTATTGATGTTCATGATTGGTTTTTTGAGCTTAAATGCTCAAAACCGCATGATGACCAAAGAACAAGAACGCCATTATTTACAAACCGTAAGACCCGTACAACACCATTTTGACCACTTACGCAGTCCTAATGCGACAGTTGTATTGAGTGAGAACTTCGATAGTGCGGCTTTGCCTACAGGTTGGAACGTTGTAGATAATACCGGAAATGGCGGCTGGACTTTTGTTGCTGATTATAACGGACAAACACTTGATGGCACTCCTTTTGCCATGGTAGATAGTGACGGATATGGAAGTGTTGATTTAGATACGGAATTGGTTTCTCCATCCATGGATGTTTCCGCTCTTAATAGTGTATTTGTATCTTTTGACCATTATTTTAATAGTTATGGAGGCAATGCCAATAATGAAATTGGAGATGTTGATGTTTATGATGGTACTCAATGGGTTAATGTATATTCTACTAACGCTGATGTTGGTGCTTGGGGTAATCCTGACCACCAACTGATTGATGTAACGGCTTATAAAAATGCCAACTTCCAAGTCCGGTTTCATTATTATGATGCAAATTACGATTGGTATTGGGCAGTTGATAATGTTATGGTATTTGAACCTAGCAATGATGATTTGGCAGTAACAGACGCACTTCCCGAAACCTTTTTGCCTAATATGCCTTTTAATTTAACCGGCTATGTTTATAATAATGGCTCAAACACCCAAAACGCATTTGATGTTACTTTTAACATTAAAGATACTTCAAATGCTAATGTGTTTACAGAAACAGTTAACATTACAGGTGCGGCTTTGGCAAGTGGTAATACTTATGTAGTTACCAGCACTACACAACCATCTTTACCCGCCGGCACCTATACTTTGGAAGTTATGGTAGCCTTAACCGGTGATCAAGATACTACAAATGATACTTACACAACGCAACTCTATATTATTGACTACCCCAGCACTTACAATATGGATACGGTGTATAGTTATGTTGCTTTTGATGGAGATATGAGCGGTGATAACGGCAACTTGGTTACCTTTGATATTAACTCCGGTGCAGCAACAGCACAAGGCGCATTAGTATCTTCTGATTTCTTTACATCAGGCACTTTTATTAACGATGTTTTAGTTGCCGTTGAATATGGCACCAATGCAGTTTACTTAATTGATGGTTCGGGCGCCGCACATAGAGTCGGCTTTTTCCATGGGGATATTGGTACAGCCAGTATTTCAGCTATTGCTTATGACAATGCCTTACAAGTGGGTTACTTAACTAACGGTACTGTTTTGTTAACTTTTGATATGACATTAAATACGACTATTGTTGGTGCGATGAACAATGCCGGTTTAATGATTGGTATGGATGTAGACAACAATGGTAATTTATACGGTGTTGATATTGTTGATGATCAATTATATAGTATTGACCCAACTACCGGTGTAGCTACCGGCATAGGACCTGTTGGACTGGATTTAAGTTATGCTCAAGACATAGGAGCTGACCCAACTACAGGAAATTTATATGGAACTTTATATGAAGTAGGTAACAGTACCGGTGGACTGTATATATTTGACAAAGTAACCGGTGCAGCTACTGCCATAGGAACCCCCGGTTCAGATGAATATACCATCTGTGCGATTAAAGGCACCACGGTCTCTATTTCTGAAAATCATATAGCCGGACTTAAAGTTTACCCGAACCCTACTAATGGTATGATTTTAGTCAATGCTGATGAAAGTATCCAAAATATTGCTATTGTAAATTTAACCGGACAAGTTGTTAAAACCTTTGCAAATGACGGCTTAAATGCACAATTGGATTTGAGTGATTTAGCTGCCGGAAATTATATTCTTAAAATAACGACTGACCAAACTGTCGGTTCTTATCAAATTATTAAAAAATAAATTTAAGATACAATTTTAGTTTTTAAAGAAGCTGCTCGTAAGGGTGGCTTCTTTTTATCTATAAAAAAGGATGTTTCGAAGTTTAGATGAAAAAAATCAATAAGATAGGCTTGCTATTTAAAAAAAAGTTTATAAATTTGCACACTCGAAATATGGATATTTAAAACAGAATACAATGAAAAAAGGCATTCACCCCGAAAATTATAGAATGGTTGCATTTAAAGATATGTCTAACGGCGAAATTTATTTAACTCGTTCAACCGCAGAAGCCAAAGATACAATAGAAGTAGATGGAGTTGAGTATCCTTTGGTAAAAGTAGAAATTTCAAGAACTTCACATCCGTTCTATACCGGTAAAATGAAGCTCGTTGATACAGCCGGACGTATTGATAAGTTTAAGAAAAAATACGCAAAGTTTAAAAAATAAACCGGTCGAAATAAAATTTTATTTAAACCTGTCAATAGTTTTTTTGACAGGTTTTTTTATGGAACCTGATTCGTCTCGAATTTTAATTTTTTTTAGTTTAATTTCAAAAATATCAAAAGATTTAACTTACTTACTTCTTATTGAGATTAAAATCAAAACGGTAACGCAGATATAAACCCAAAGCATAATCCCACCGGTGATAAACTTCGGAGTTATAATACATACTTTGAATACTTGACCGGTTCAGTTGGTAATATACATCGACTATGAAAGCTAAATCTAAATCGGGGAAAACTTCTTTTTGGTATCTTGTCGAAAAAGATAATAGTTGCCTTTTGGGTTCGGCATGATACTTAAACACATCTGCCGGTTGATTGTGATTATCCAAAAATTTTTCGACCCGGCGGCTTACCGATTGAAACATATCATTGCCTTTTGGCGCTACAAATTGGTTGGCTTTCCAATAGGATAAAAAAGCTTGCCAATACCGGTATTTGACAAAAACTTGCCATTTGTGCGCATAACCCGAAGTAAAAAGAAGTTCTTCGGGATTATCAGTGTTGGTATCCAAACGCAGATATTGGTATTTTAGTCCTATACTTGTCCGGTTATTGAGGAGGTTTTCTAGAGATAATCCTAAGGCAGAGTTGGCAAAAACCACTGCATTATTAACCGAATTGTTTCCACTACTTCTGACATTAATTTGTCCGCCACGGTGTTGGAGGTAAATTTGCAACGGAACAGATAATCGCCAATGTTTAAATGTTTGCCTGAAAATTGTAGTTTGTCCAAAATTGAGCCGTTCACGTCTATGATCGTTTTTGTAGATAAACTGTTCCCATTCCAACCAAGTATCGGTTTGCCAATGTTTGTTTTTAAAGCGATGTTGCAAACCGTGTTCGATTCGCCGCTTGTCCAAAAGTCGTTCAAAAGCATAAATCTCATCAGGTAATTGGTGCCGGTCATCTGTATAAAGCTTGCCTATGTAAAACCGGTTGTTGCCTTTTTTGATTTCCAAACCGACAAAAGGTATCGGCTGTTCAAAACCAATGGTTCCAAAATATTTTAAGGCGTAAAAGCCCGCTTTTAACCGGTAATTTTGATGGGCTTGGTATTTTAATGACACTTCTGTTTGGTTACCCAATAAGGTATAGCCATCGGCAATCAGATTAAAATATTCATTGTCCTTAACAAAAGCCCAATTGTCTATTCCTAGCGCCAATGTTTTTGGAGAAAAGTTGGTTGAATCGTTAGAAATCAATAAATTATCATATTGGGCAGCCGCAGCATAACAAATAAAAAATAATAAAATACCGGAAAACTTTTGCATCTTTTTAAAAATAAATGCGGATAAACGGAATAAAAGCATCTTGGTAAATACTTGTTTTGGGGTCAAATAAAAAGTTAAATTTAAAGCCGGCAACTACGGGACCATAGCGGTATCCCAAACCACCGAACAATGCCGGTGACCAAAATTTATGACTGACATTATTAAAATTTTGGTCAACATACAAATCTTCAAATTCCGCCGAGACTTCTAATTCTTTATAAGGATAAAATAGCGCCATGGTGTTAAATCCGTAAATATTGTATTTATAATCTACACCATAATACGATTTATTAGATTTGAGATAGGTGTATTGCACGCCGGCGCCCAGTTTAAATTTTTCAAAAGCATGGTAAATAATACCCGGTTGCAAACTAAAATAGGTATAGCCTGTACCTAGACTCAATCCAAAGCCGCCGTAAAAACCAATTTTTTTAGAAGTTTTCTGAGCTTGTATTTGAAAAGACAAAAACAATAACACACTGACTAAGAAAATTTTGAGTTTCATACTTTTTAATAGTTTAAAGATGAATATTAAAAAATTTTTTATTATTTGTCTAATATTTTATTGTACTGCCCGGCATCATTCAAAATAGCTTTGGCTTTTAAAATGACCGGATCATGTGTGACGTTGTATTGAATCAAACCTTCTTTTTGAAAATACCGGTTGATTAAATCTTTGGATAATTCCGATAAGATATAATCTTTATATTTTCTTAATAAATTGATATTCTGTAATTTATATTGGTTTTTTAATTGTTCATAAGCTTTGACAACCTTGTCATCTTGATGTTCTTTAAGGGCTTGTTTTTGGGCTTTTAATACCATTTTTTCGGCATCACTTTTTGGAAATAATTTCCGGTCTTTCATAAATTGGACAAGATTTTCAAAATCTTTATTTGTTAGTTTAAAATCCTCAATATTCGCAGGTTTGGGTTGGGTATAATAATACCAAGTAGCAAAGTCAAACAGAATACCTTTATTGATTAAATCTTTGATCAATGATTCCGAAACATTGGTTTTCATTACGATGTCCGGCACAACACCGCCCAAATTATGCACTGTTCTACCATTAGAGGTTTTATAATCTTTTTCGGGCAAATTGTCACGCATCAATAGCGGTTTCCCGTTTTTGTCTCGATGCCAATAATCAATTTTCTGAATCAGTCGTCCCGAAGGAATATAATATTTTGAAATGGTTTGCTTCATATAGGTGCCGTATTTAAGTTTGTATGTGCGTTGCACCAAACCTTTGCCGTAAGTAGTATCGCCTATGATAACGGCTCGGTCATAATCTTGCAAACTACCCGATAATATCTCTGATGCAGAAGCAGAGCGGTTATTAACTAGAATGACTATAGGAATAGTTTCATCAACAGAAGGATTGCGCGTCATATAAGTTTTATTATATTTCTCAAAACGCCCTTTGGTAGTAACGACAACCTTGTCTTTCGGTATGAAAAAATTGACAATTTTGATGACCTCGTTGAGCAACCCCCCGGGATTACCACGTACATCGATAATCAGTTTTTTGGCACCTTGGTTTTTGAGGTCCAACAAAGCTTTTTTGACTTGACGTGCCGCCAGTTGGTTAAATTTTACAAAACGGATATAACCGATATCACCGTCTAAATAAGTGCCTGTAACGGCATCGAGTTTGATGTCGGCTCTTTTTACTTTTACCGGCATATTTTGGCCGTTTCGCTTGATTAACAACTTCACTTCGCTTCCGGCGGCACCTTTTAGAAGATTGGAGGCAACTTTCGGTGATAAATCAGCTATTTTTTTATCTTCAATTGCTATGATGGCATCACCTATTTTGAGTTTTTCGGCTGCCGGCGAATCTTTAAATATGTCTGTTATCAGAATCAAGCTGTCTTTATAACGGATATTGATTCCCAAACCGCCAAAATGCCCTTCTTGACGCATTTTTTGGTTCAATATACCTTGTTCGTCGTAAAAGGTTGTAAAGCGGTCCAAACCGTTAAGCATCCGCTTGGTATTTTTTTGCATCATATCACCAATATTGATGTCGTCAATATAATTGGTCGCCAACTTTTTAATCACATCATTATAAATTTCCATTTGCTTGCTAATCTCAAAATAGGGGTTTTGAGCCGTAAGGTTTATTGTGATAAATAAAAATATGCTACTGATAATTCGTTTCATAGGCTTTGGTAATTTAAATTTTTTTCTTGCAAAAATCCCACCAAACAAGTTTGATAAAAATGTTTATATTTAATTTTTTAAAAATACACAATTTTTGCAAATGAATTCCGACACGCTTTTTTATCTTTTAGCTTTACAAAAGGTCAAAAATATAGGCGATATTTCCGCCAAAAAATTGTTGCGGCATTTTGGTTCGGCACAAGCTGTTTTTGAAGCGGCAAAGCATAATGAGATTGAAGTGCAAGATATCGGTTCGGTAATGATTCGCAGTTTGAAAAACTTTAATGATTGGCAACGTGTAACCGAAGAAATCAAATATATTGAACAAAATCAATTGAAAGTTGTCAGTATTTTTGACGACGACTATCCATATAGGCTACAACATGCACCGGATGGTCCCATTTTGTTTTTTTATCAAGGCAATGCCGACTTGAATCATCGCAAGATGATTAGTGTAGTCGGCACCCGGAATATGACCTCATACGGCAAACGAATGGTTGCGGAAATCATAGAAGGTTTAGTAGATTATAAACCTGTGATTATTAGCGGATTGGCTTATGGTGTTGATGTTGAGGCGCATTTGCAAGCTTTAAAATACGACTTGCCAACCATAGGCGTTTTGGGACATGGTTTTCAACGGGTTTATCCGGCAATTCATCAAAAAATAGCTCGTCAAATGTTGGAAAATGGTGGTTTAATTTCCGAATTTTGGCATACCGACCCGGTAGATCGGAACAATTTTTTAAAGCGTAACCGTATTGTTGCCGGTATGTCTGAGGCTGTCATCATTATTGAATCTGCTGAAAAAGGCGGCGCTTTGGTTACGGCTGATATAGCCAACTCCTACAATCGTGATGTTTTTGCTGTTCCGGGACGCGCTTCCGACACCTTTAGCAAAGGTTGTAACAATTTGATAAAGAACAACAAAGCAGCTCTGATTACCGAAGCGGAAGATATCATTAATATGCTGCAATGGACCGAAGAAAAAGTTAAACCTGCTAGTCCCCAACTTAATTTGTTTGTTGATTTAAATGAGGATGAACAAGCTATCTTCGATTTATTGCAAACTGAAGGTAAAATTTCATTAGATGAAATGTCTTTAAGGCTTAAAATGCCCGTTTCTAAATTGGCACAAATTTTACTCCAAATGGAACTTAATAATATTGTCACCTCATTGCCGGGCAAGTTTTTTGAATTATTGTAATTTTTTATGTGAAATTCATAAACTTATGATAATATTTTGTCAATAGTGAATTTTATTGTTTCTATTTTGTTGTTTTTTAGTAATTTTGTATATCAAACAACACATACTTACATTATGAACAAAGAACTATTTCTGGATATCAGAAAAACGGCAACTGTTAAAATTAACTTGAATAATCAAATAGAATACGCCAACGATTATATTTTGGATCTATTGGATTATAGTTTATTAGAATTTGTCACTAAGCCTCCAAGAATCATTTGCCATGATGACATGCCGGATTTAATTCATGATATAATTGGCAGTTTCATTATGGATTATAAAGAAGGCATAGCCGTATTAAAACACAAAACCAAAAACAATGATTATTTTTGGGCCTTTACACATTATAAACCATCCTACAAACCCGACGGTAGTTTCGAAGCCTTTATTACCAGACGTAAACCATTACCGACCAAGAAACTAAACGGTACGATTGAAGATATGAAATACCAGATTTCAAAGTTGTATAAAATATTGAAAGATATTGAAAATCATACCGGTGCCAAACAAGCCCAAAAATACTTAGAAGGCTTTTTAGAATACAAAGGTTTTAACACGCTTGAAGACTATTATATGAGTTTCTTTGATTTTAGCAAAGAAGAATTGGAAGACTATTTTAGCATTGACGACCAAACACCGGAGAAAAAAATCAGACGCTTTACCAATTATATTGACATTTATGGTAATTAATACCAAAAACAACTATATATTCCTTTTGGTATAAAGCTGTGATTTAATCAGTTTAGCGTGCCATCTCCACGGCATTGGCAAAAAGCTCGGACAAACTCAATCCGGCAGCCATAGCTTGCTGCGGAAAGATAGACGCCGCCGTTAAGCCCGGCACCATATTGATTTCTAAAAAATGCGGTTTACCTTCGACTAAAATATATTCGGCTCGTGATACACCGTTCAAATCTAAAATTTCGTAAACCCGGGCAGCGGTTTGTCTAGCCCGTTCGGCAATATCTGCCTGTAAATCTGCCGGGGTAATTTCTTGTGATTTGCCAAGATATTTGGCTTCGTAGTCAAAAAAATCGTTTTCGCTGATAATTTCCGTAATAGGCAAGACTTTAATTTTTCCTTGGTATTTAATCACCCCGATAGATAATTCGCGACCTTCCAGAAATGATTCAATGATGATTTCCTTATCTTCTTTAAAAGCTTTTTGAATAGCCGGCAACAAGTCTTTTTTATGATAAACCTTGCTGATGCCATAGCTGGACCCGGCACGATTGGGCTTGACAAAACACGGCAAGCCAATTTTGTTTATCACTTCGTCTAAATCAATAGCGTCTTGTTGATGCAAAAAAACCGATTTTGCCGTTGGTATGCCGTAGCTTCGCACAACTGCCAGCGTGTTTTTTTTGTTAAAAGCCAGCGCCATTTTGTCAAAACTGGCAGACGTATGCGGGATGCCGAGCATCTCAAAGTAAGCTAAAATAGCGCCATCTTCACCCGGATGACCATGTATGGCATTGAATACGACATCAAATTTGATGTTTTGACCGTCTTGTTGAAACGAAAAATCATTTTTGTCTATGGGATATTCGCCTTTATCCGTTACAACCACCCAATTGTCAGGACGAATATGTACGGCGAAAGTTTCATACCGGTCTTTGGGTAAATGGTCTATAACCGTTTGCCCGCTTTTTAAAGAAATATCATATTCAGAAGAATAACCTCCCATGATTACGGCGACTTTTTTCATGCTTTTTCATTTTTTCTGACCTAGTAGGTTTTTCTAACCTGCTAGGTCTTTTATTGATACATAGATATCTTCGTCATAGCTTAATTTATAGACCTATCAGGTTTAAGAAACCTAACAGGTCTTGGCTTCTATATCCTAGTAGGTTTTTCTAACCAGCTAGGTCTTTTATTAATACATAGATATCTTCGTCTTAGTTTAATTTACAGACCTATCAGGTTTAAGAAACCTAACAGGTCTTGGCTTCTATATCCTAGTAGGTTTTTCTAACCTGCTAGGTCTTTTGTTGATACACAAATCTATTCGTCTTAGTTTAATTTATAGACCTATCAGGTTTAAGAAACCTAACAGGTCTTAGTTGTCAACTTCTTTTTAGTTTTAAAATATTTTTTCGTTCCAAAATTACTATTAATATAATGTATAACAACAATAAAAGAATTTTAACCGGATAATTGTCGTAAAAATATTTAAATATAACAAAACCTGTCAAGGCGGAAGACAATACATAAAAAATTATTTTCCAACTTTCATACGGCACACGATAGTAGTGTCGTCCCAGGAAAAAAGATAAAAAACTCATACTGCCATAAGCTGCCAAGGTAGCCCACGCCGAGGCCATATAGCCGATTTTCGGAATCATGACGATATTAAAAACAATCGTTATGATTGCACCCATAATGGACAATAGCATTGCATAGCGCGTGCGGTCGGTTAGTTTATACCATACCGAAAGATTGTTGTAAATGCCAAATAACAGATAAGCCGTCAAAATAACCGGCACAATATTTAGGGCTTTCAGGTAAACCGCTTGCCCGATTAACAGATGCACGATGAGGTCTAAAAAGGTCATCACGGCGACCATAAAAACCGCCCCCAAAATGGTGAACCAAAGCAGAATATGTGCATATTGTTCTTTGGCATTGCTCGCTTTGTGCTGACTAAAAAAATAAGGTTCAGCCCCCAAACGAAATGCCGTTACATACAAGGACATTAACACGCCTATTTTGTAAACCGCCGCGTATATACCCATGGTTTCCTTGTCGAGCAATCGCCCGAGCAGGAGTTTGTCTAAATTTTCATTGGTGGCGTAAGCCAAACCGGCAATCATAATAGGAATGCCATAAGCCAACATCTTTTTTAGCAATGCTTTATCGATGCCAAGTTTAAAACGTTTTAAAACCGGCAAAAACAAGATAAAAGTCAAAAAGCTGGCGATAAGATTGGCAATAAAAATATAAATTACTTTCGGATGTTCATTATATAAATCTGCCATATCCTTACTTAAACTACCGGCGGTGATCAATTTGGGCAACCACCATAAAAACAGCACATTCAAAACAGCATAAACCGTGATATTAAACAAACGGTAAAAAGCAAATTTGACCGGCTGATGGGTCACGCGCAAATAGGCATAAGGTATCACAACCAAAGTATCTAAAATCAAAATGCTGATTAAAATTTGAAAATAAGTCTTTGGAATGTCCAAAAAACGGGATATGCCGTCCGAAAAAAGTAAAAAAAGCGTTAAAAAGAACAGACTGTTGAGCAATATCGTTGTAAAAGCCGTTTGCGCCACCTTAGAATTGTCTTTGTATTTGGTAAAAAACCGGAAAAATGCTGTTTCCATGCCCAGCGTCAGTAAGACATTAAAATAAGTGGCATAAATGTAAAATTGTGTATTGTCAGAATAAGCCTTTGGATCTAAAATACCGGTGTGCAACCTGACCAACAATACATTGATCAACTTGGGTAATACGGCTGCAATGCCGTAAATGGCGGTATCTTTGGCAAATCTTTTAACTAAACTCACAGAGCGGTTTTAAGAGGCTAAAATTATTAAAAATATACAGATGAAACAAAAGTGTTTTAAAAAATTAAACAAAGCCAGCATAAAAAAACGTAACTATGATATTTTCTAACTAACATTAAAAATTTTGTTAGAATTATTTTTTTATTAACTTTGTCTAAAAATAATTTTTGCCAATTAAAAATGAATTTTATCAAAATGAATACTATCAAATGGTTTTATGTTTTAGTAGTTATGGTAATTTTCGTCATTTTAAGAAATTGGGATGATTTTATTTTAGGTTTAACCGGTGGCGCTTAACAGGACATTATAATTTTTGAACTAAAAAATAAATTATGAGTGTTTCAAAGAAAAAAATAGTTTTTATCTTGTTCACTTTATTTTTGGTATATCTGATCATTTATTGGAAAGATTTTTATGAAGGATTTAGGGATGGCATGTATGCTTATAAAAATCAAGTTCGATAAATTTTCATTCACAAATAAGATTAATTATGAAAAATAAAATCTGTTTAAACAAATCAACATTTGTCGCTATTATTTTGGCAGTTTTGGCTGTCTATACCGTCTTAAACGATATCAATGGTTTTATCAACGGCGTTACAGATGCGCTATTCATTAAATAAATTTAAAAAGAACAACTTATGAAATCAAAAAAGTATTTACAAACAGCCATAGCCTATTTGATAGCTTTTGCCATAGCCGATGCTATTGAACATCCTGATGCATTTGTTGAGGGTTGGAATATGGTGTCGTTTTCTTTGGGGCATTTTTTTAGATAATAGCCTTAAAAATTCACTTGATGTCTTTTTCTAAAATAAAGATGAATGTTCCGCTATTTAGTATTGCACTAGTTTATAACCTTTTAAATGTTTTATTTTTATACCAAATGGAAACCGCCCAAGGCGGTGCCGGTTTAGGTTTTGTATATATTTTTCCATTACTCTGGTTATCAAATTTGATTTTGATTATTTTTTTGACTCATTTGAAAAAGAAAGAATGGTTATCTAATGAAATGAAATTTTTAACTGTTTTGATGCTTATTTTTAATACGCCTATTCCTTTTTTAATTATATACGTTTTATTATACTCTTAGTTATATTTTTATAAAAAAAAATAAAATTGAAAAAGTTCTTCTCAATCAATCTGTTGTTTTTAACCTTATTATTTGTGTCTTGTCAAAATGATTACAATTCCGGTAATAAAAATCTTCCGGTCATTAATGAGAAAGATACTTTTAATTATTTACCGACATCTACAACAGGGCAAGTTGTCAAACATCATTATTATACCTTATCTTATAACGAAAAATATGAAAATGCTGAATGGGTGGCTTATAGTTTAAGTCCCGGACAATTAAGTCGCCGGCATATTGATAGACCGCGTTTTGAACGTGACCCTTTGGTTAAAACGCGTTCGGCTCATTATAAAAATTATTATCCGAACGGCTACGAAAAAGGGCATTTGTTACCGGCTGCCGACAGACGCTTTTCATTAGAAGCTTTTGACGAAACTTTTTATACCTCCAATGTCAGCCCGATGGACCATAATTTTAACAGTGGTATTTGGAATGTTTTAGAAAAACAAGTGCGCTATTGGGTCAAATGCTATGGAAAACTTTATGTTGTAACCGGCGGCGTCTTGCAACCCGGCTTAGAACGAATCGGGAGAGAACAAGTAGCCGTCCCCGATTATTTTTATAAACTTGTATTAGATTATAAAAATGTTAAAAAACCAAGATTAATCGGGTTTCTTGTGCCGCATAAAAATTTACACCAAGACCTGAAAAATTTTGTCGTACCGGTGGATAGTATTGAAAAACTAACCGGTATTGATTTTTTTCCGGCTCTGCCTGATAGTATCGAAAAATCTTTGGAAGCAAATAAACACCCGGAACAATGGCGATTTGTCAAATTTGAAGCATGGCAACATTAATTTTTGTTTAAAAACCCCCGTTCAAAGTAAACATTTTTTTAAAAACAAATGTCATAATTTGACGTTTCAAAAACCCTTAAATAAATGTAATTTTTGTTACCTATTGTTACCCGCCTACTTAAAAAACGGGGTTTTTAAGTAAAAAATTCATTTTCAATATTTTAACATATAACTACGAATATTTTAATAATTAAAAATCTAATTATCAATAATTTAATATTTTTAATAAATTGTTAATAACTTTTTTTTAACTGCCTCAAAATTGCAAAGCTTTCAATTAACTTTGTTTTTGGCTAAATGCCCCCTTTGTGATTAACCTAAAAACAACTCAAAATTTATGCACACGATTCATGTAATAAAACGGGACGGAACTTCTGCGCCATTAGATTTGAAAATGATACACGATATGGTCGAATGGGCTTGTAACGGCTACCAAAACGTATCGGTATCGGATATAGAAATCAATTCTAAAATTCAGTTTTACGACGGCATAACCACTTCCGAGATACAAAAAATCATGATTAAATCGGCTGCAGATTTGATTTCGGAAGAAAATCCTGATTATCAATATGTTGCTGCCCGTTTATTACTGAGCGATTTGTATAAAAAGGTGTTTAAACAAGACAAACCCATTCCATTCGAATTTTTTGTACGTAATAATGTCTATCGTGGCGTTTATGATAAATCCATTTTAGAGGCATATAGCCAAAGTGAGTTGGTTTATTTCGGTAAAAAACTCAAACACGAACGCGACAATTTGTTTACCTATGCCGGTTTACGTCAAATGGTTGACAAATATCTACTGCAAGACCGCAATACATTTGAATTGTATGAAACACCGCAAGAAGCCTTTATGCTGATTGCTATGTTTATGTTTAAAAATTACAAAGGACAAAAACGCAAAAAATACGTTTTAGATTTGTATGAAGCGGTTTCAACCTTTAAAATAAGCTTACCAACCCCCATTATGTCCGGTGTGCGGACGCCTTTGCGGCAGTTTAGTTCTTGTTGCTTGATTGATGTCGGCGACTCGCTTGAATCCATCTTACAATCCAACACAGCTGTCGGTTATTATATTGCCAGTCGTGCCGGAATCGGACTGAACTTTGGGCGTATCCGCGGCTTGGGTGCCAATATTCGTAACGGCGAAGTTATTCATACCGGTTTGGTGCCATTTTTAAAAATGTATGAAGCCACCACCAAAGGTTTTACACAAAATGCTATTCGTGGTGGTAGTTCTACTTCTACTTTACCGTTTTTTCATTGGGAAATCGAAACTTTTATCCAGCTAAAAAACAACAAGGGTAACGATGAAAACCGTGTCCGCCGTATGGATTATTCCGTAGCCGTCAATAAATTATTCCGTGAGCGTGTCCGCAAAAATGAAGACATTACACTGTTCTCATCGGAAGAAGTTCGAGATTTATACGATGCTTTCTATGGCAGCGATTACGAAAAATTTAAAATGCTGTATGAAATGTATGAAGCCAATGATCGTATCAGAAAAAAACGGATTAATGCCCGCCAATTCTATCTCGATTTGCTCAAAGAACGCTACGAAACCGGTCGTATTTACATACTGAATGCCGACCGCGTTAACGAACACAGCTCGTTTAAAGACCATATTTATATGTCTAATTTGTGTCAAGAAATTACTTTGCCTACGGCACCAATTACCGATGTCAATAAACCAGATGGTGAAATAGCCATGTGTATTTTGAGCAATATCAATCTTGGAAAAATTGAAAGCATAGAAGAACTTGATAAACTAACCGAACTTTTGGTGCGTTTTCTGGACGAATTGATCGATTATCAAGATTATCCGGTGATTGCAGCGGCAAAATCAACCAAAGCCCGACGCAGTTTGGGTATTGGGGTGTCCGATGTATTTCATTTCTTGGCCAAAAACAATTTGCGTTACGATACGGAAGAAGGCAGGAAAGTTATACACCGTTACATGGAACGCTTCCAATACGGTTTAATCAAAGCCTCCAATTTGCTTGCCAAAGAAAAAGGTGCTTGCAAACTGTTTGATCGTACCAAATATGCCGATGGCATTATGCCTATTGACACCTATGCCGAAGGCGTTGACGAAATAGTGGATAACGATTTGGAAATGGATTGGGACAGCTTGCGCGAAGAGGTTAAAAAATACGGTTTGCGTAACTCGGCTTTGAGTGCCATTCCGCCGGCAGCCAGTAGCAGTGTCGTTTCTAACTCTACGCCGGGTGTTGACCCGGTGCGTAAACTTTTGATTGCCAAAATGAGTAAATACGGCGCACTTAAACAATTAGTCCCCGGATTTGGTCAGTATGAAGAAAATTACACCTTGGCTTGGGATATTGACAATGAAGAATACTTGAAATTTATTGCTATTTTCCAAAAATTTATTGACCAAAGTATCAGTACCAACCAATATTACGATATATCCAAATACCAAAACAACAAAGTGCCGGTCAAAGATTTAATCCGCCACGACGGTATTGCCTATAAATACGGTTTAAAAACATTGTATTATATGAATATCAACGACAATTCAGGCAATGAATTGGCAAAAATGAAAATTGCTAAAGACGAACAACAAACTCCGGTCATAAATTTTGCTAAATTGGAATTAGATATCGATGATTATGATAGTTGTGAAGGCGGTGGTTGTTCGGTTTAAATGATTAGCTAAAATGCACCAACTGAATGTTCTTAATTTTTTAAACAAAAAAATCTTTCAAAGCTTCTTCCCATTTACGGGGTTTATAATCAAATAACCGCTTGATTTTCTTTTTAGATAATACCGAATATTCAGGTCGGACAACACGACTGTCAAAACGGGCACTGTCAATAGGTTTTATCTTTTTGTTGATATTGGCATACGATAAAATTTTTTGTCCGAATTCAAACCAAGTTGCTTTGCCTCTGTTGCTAAAATGATAAGTGCCAAAATATTTTTTTTGAGGATTTTGTTCTATTTTCTGAATCATAAATAATAAAAAATTGACTAAATCCGGCGCATAAGTCGGCGTGCCGGTTTGATCGTTAACCAGTTTTAGTTTTTTTTGAGTTTTTGAAAGCTCTAAAATGGTTTTAACAAAATTCCGGTTAAACTTAGAATATAACCAAGACGTCCTGACAATTAAATATTTTTTTAAATGTTGCCTGATAATATCCTCTCCCATTAATTTTGATTTTCCATAAACATTTAAAGGATTAGGGTCATCATGTTCCATATAAGGTTTGCGTTTTTTGCCGTCAAAAACATAATCGGTAGAAATGTGTATCAATGTTACATCATTTTTCTTAGCAGCTTTTGCAAGATTAGCAACCCCTTTGACATTGACCGCAAAACAGGCTTTTTTATCTGTTTCGGCTTGATTGACATTGGTATAAGCAGCAAAATTTAAACAATAATCAAATTGTTGTTCTTTAAAAAGTTTTTTAACAGCCTTTTTGTCGGTGATATCCAAAGTATATTTACTTTTGAAAATCACCTCGTAATCTGAGTGCGCCATCATTCTTAAAGACTTGCCCAGTTGACTCTCGGCACCGGTTACCAAAATTTTGATTTTTGTGTTTGTCATAAGATATCGGATATATCTTTTAAGTAAGGTAAGTTCTTATCTTTTTCAGATAACATTATTTGCGATAAATCATATTGCCAATCAATATTCAAATCCGGATCGTCAAAGCGTATACCGGCTTCACTATCAGGATGGTAAATGTTATCTATTTTGTAACAAAATAAAGTGTCTTCTTCTAAACTCAAATAGGCATGAGCAAAGCCACGCGGTATAAACAATTGTTTTTTGTTCTCAGCACTCAAATAGACAGAAAAATATTGTTTAAAAGTCTTAGATTCGGGGCGTAAATCTACGACGACATCTAAAACAGCTCCACTGAGAACACTGACTAACTTGGCTTGTGCATAAGGGGGCTTTTGAAAGTGTAAACCGCGTAAAACCCCTTTTTTAGATTGTGCCAAATTGTCTTGGATAAAACGAATTTTCTTTTGCGTTACTTTTTCAAATTCAGCTTGATTAAAAAATTCATAAAAAAAACCTCTACCATCTCTAAATACTTTTGGCTCAATTACATACAAATCCCTGATAAAAGTAGGTTCCAATATCATTATGAACTACCGGTTTTTAATTGTTGATATTTGTTTAAATACGCATTAAAATCTCTGAGTAAGAGAAGCAAAAGCACCAATATAAATCCATAAAGCGGATATTTTATGTGTTTATTCCTCAGAATTGAATGTTCACGAATACCCTGATGAGGAAAACTGTTTAAAATAATAACGGCATTGTCATATTTATTAAGCTTATCGATGGTTGATTTTAAAATGTTTAAAACAGTATTTCTTTCATGGAATAAATTGTAAGTTGATTCAGGTCCGGTCACATTTTGGTTGGCAACAACAATATTAGTAGCCGGTACGTTTTGTTTTTGTGCCGCTTCCAACCAAACACGATTGAATATGGAACGCATGGAATCAATATCACTTAACGACTTTAACAATTTTTGTTTTTTAATATTTAAAAAAGATAAATAATTTTCCTTTCTTTTAGCAATGGACAGGTCATTGTTTAAAAGTGAACTGATTTTTTGGTTTAAGCCGGAAAATACTTCGGGGGAATCGGCAGTGATTTTTAAATTCCAATAACGGTTCAAACGATTGTTTATTTTGATACTATTTTTAAAATCCTCGTATTCAATAAACTTATAGACGACAGTATCTTTCGATTTTAAGTATTCGTCGTAGTCTTCTATTAAAAACACGTCATTAATTATCGGATCTAACTTAAAACTCTTGAAATGTGCCGCTTCGTTGGAAGCTATATCCAACATTTTTCCTAAACTAACCGAGTCTTTTTTTTGAATAAAACTATTGAGCGCCGCAACTTTTTCTTGCAAATCCAATTGGGCATCATAATTGGTTCGCAAAGTAGCTTGTCCGTAATAAAGTTCTTCGTGTTTATTGCCGACAAAAGACAAGCCGAAACCTACTAAAAGACCTATGCCCAAAACGATATAATTCTTTTTAAAATAGAGTAAAATGTCAATGAAGATAAAAAAAATCGTTTTAAAAAAATTGATCGTGCTCCGGTAAAGTCCTTTAAACAAATTGCCTATTGCCGTAAAAAACTGGATGATATCAATTTCTTCGGGTTGAGTTTGTTGATTCATGATTGATCGGTTTTAAAAATTTGCTCTAATATTTTTTTAGTGATGATATATGTCGGTTGAACTCCTTTGACGCCTAATGGACCGGAGGCTAATGTGCTGCCGGTTTGCAACGGATTATCCGAGGCATAATAGGCGTATCGCACCTTAACGCCGGCATCAATATTGCCTCTTATTTTAGATGCCGATTGAATGGCTTTTTGATAATGAGCGCCTTCCATTTCCAAACCAATGGCTTGCCAGGTTGAATTTTTAAAAAAACTCAAAATATCTTTATTTTGCAAGGAAGTTCCTAAAACGGTTACCATTGTGCCTTTATATACTTTAACCTGCTCTGATGCAAAATCCTTAACAGATAATTCGTTTTCAATGGGATAATTATCTGCCGTTCCTTCAAACATATGAACATTGGGGATCATTATATCGCCTTTATTGCCAACTAAAATACCGGCTTTTCCCATTATAGATATTGATTGTACGTTGAGATGTTCTTTTTTACCATTTTCTTCATAAGGTTTTAAAAGTTCATCCATGACTTCAAAAGCTTGTTCGCCAAAGGCATAATCCATAACGATAAGCACCGGCTTTTTAGTATCATTTTGTTGATAAAAAGCAGCAGATAGCGCAGCATCTTTAAATTTGGCCGTATCAAAAATCTGCACATCTATATTAGCTCCGGAAAGGTCTTTAAGATAAACCATACCGTTTTTCTGCGCCAATTTGGTTACTTTATCACGTATTTTTTGATGTTGGTCTAAACTTAATTCTTTATACAAAGTCATTTCATCTTTATTAGTTTTGAGTGCTTTTTGGGCAAACAAAACATTCAAAACCGAGTGCATATTGGAACTGATGATATGGATAGGCCGTTGCAATAAATGTTGTTCTTGCAAAAATTTTTTGATATTTGATGCCCAAATTTCACCATAAATATGATGCCCTAAACGCTCACGAAGACGCGGACTGAATTTGATTTCTCTTTTTTGCCCCAAATAGGCTTCTTCCATTGCTAATTTTCCCAGCCAATAAATCAGTTGAAAAAACCGATTGGGGTTCTGAGGTTCTTTAAATGCCTCATAAGCTTCTCTGGTTTCTTCAAAAGTTCTCCCCAGCAATGTTGACAGGTAAGCAATGATACGTTCGGTTTCGGCTTTATTGAGTTTTTTTTGTTCTAAAACCACTTTTTCAATGGCTTTCCATTCTCTACCCGGGGTGCCGGCTTTATCTACAACGGCTTTATCAATAATTTTATGAGACTCAATAAACAAAAAAGTCAGGTGCGTTAAAATATCATAAACATCAGACCTGCCGCGAGTTAACTCGATATTCATCTGATCTTTATCAATGCGGTAGCAGTGCCGTCTTCTTTTGGGCGGAATTATCGGTTTGAATTGCGAATGCCGATAGCCTTCATTATCGGTCATATATATAACCCGGCATTCTTCTATTCCTTCCGGAAGGCGATCCATAACATATTTTAAGCCGTTCAATTCGGATTTTTCGGTGGCAATGTCGCCGTATATTTCGGGGCGTAATGTCAATAATGCTTGTTTTAAGGTATTGCCTGACACGCCGGAAGGTTTGTAAAAACCACGATTGAGCAAATGTCGCATAGTAATGTATAAGCGTTCAATAGCATTAGAGGATTCTCGGGCTCTCGTGCGTTTTCGTAATTCGGTTTTGGTCATATAGTTACTATCTTTTGGCAAAGATAATCAATATGTTTTAAATATGTGATGGGTTTTTTTGCAGAGTCATAACGAAATTGAAATAATAACCGTTTCAATATAAAATAGCCTTTATGGTGAAGGTTAGCGCTCAATTTGTAATATTTTTAACAAAACCGGCAATAGGTCTTTTTTTAGTCGTCCGAATTTTATATTAGGGGTAAAGGGTTTGGTTTTGAGCGAAGCACAAGCACGACACAACCACAATTTACCGATGAGTTGTTGTCTTTTGTCATAACAATAGACCATATAATCCGATTGAGAATATAACATTACATTGTTCTCCCAAGTAAAATTATCCGGATTATTTAAAAATTGTATCAGGGCTTTTTGTGAAGCTGATGACAATTGGCGTTTAGTTAATCCGCTAACAAACGGAATGTTTTTAACAACTGCCATTTCGGCAACGGAATCGCGTGGAAAACGAAAGCGCTTTTGTCCGAAATATGTTTGGTAAAGCAAACGCGCATCAGAAGTAGTGTCTTGGTTAAAAATCCTTATATCTTCCGGATTAGGACACCGAAAATTAATATTGTAACGCTTGTCAATATCCCCAACATACCAAGCGCCAATCAAAATAAGCAAAATCAGAAATCGCCAAAGAATTTTCAACTTCAGTTAATTTTTGGCAAATACCCAAGCACCCGGTTCACGGGTTTTGAGTGTTTTCAAAGCACGATGGGCATCGTCATTAGAAGTAAATCCTTGATAAGCCACCATCCATAGTCCGTATTTGTTTTGTCCTATTATTTTGGCGTGATAACCATTTTGTTGAAGCGCTTTGACTTTCTTTTCGGCATTGGTTTTATTGCGAAAAGCGCCGCTGATAATAAAATATTTTTCGGTATTGATTGCGGATTTCTCTTCTTTACTAGTATTTAAATCATTTTCCGGACGGCTTTTAATTTTAACCGGCGGAAAATCTTGTTTCAATACAAAAGTCGCTTTTTGAAAGTTTTGGTTTTGGATCTGATTTTTATGTCGCAAAAAACTGATACCGGCTGTAAATAAGCCAAGCCCTACAACAAAAACAGCAGCATATTTCCAAAATTGATAATCCTTTCGTTGCTTTTGAACCGGTATTTTTTTACGCGATTGGGTATTGACAACCGGTTGAACACTTATGTCGCTGTTCGGTTTGGAAATTGTAACTTGTTCTTGTTCCGGTTTTTCAGGCGCTTTGGATACATTAATATTTAAAGGTTTATAGACAAAAGCAGGCAATCCGTATGCTTCCGCCAAATAGTTTTTGGTAGTAAGCGGTAAAAATAAAATTTTGTCATCGCTTACCAAATTAAAGATGCCTATTTGTTCTAATTTTAAGCGTTTTTCATCACGTAAAATACGATGCCATTCTCGGATGGTTGCTTCTATGGCTCTTAAACTTTCAGCATAAGACATACCGGAAACATCAGCGATATAGTTGGCTAACAGACCGTCATTTTGTTGCAATTGCACATTAAAGGACAAGTCTTTGTGCGGCGGCGAAAAAATAAAAGTGTCGCGGTCCAATCGTGCCGGTTTTTTTCTGCCGATAATACCGCCAAATCCGGGAACTATCACTAAATCATAACGATACAATAAATCCGATATGTATTTTTCAAGCTTCATAAACATGTTTTTCGTTAAAACAAAGATAGGAAAAAAATGTGAACTAATAGAGTTCAAATTAAAAAAGTGCCGTTCAAAACGACACTTTTAAGATAATTAAATATGGATAAAATTATTTTAGTGCTGCTAAAACATCATCGTAATTAGGCTCATCTACAATTTCCGGAACTTGCTGATTGTAAACAACTTTGCCGTTTTCATCGATAATAACGACAGCTCTTGAATACAATTCAGCCAAAGGACCGTCTACAATTTCCACACCATAATCTTTACCGAAAGATCCGCTGCATTTAAAACCCGACAGGTTGATGACATTTTCAATACCTTCACTGGTGCAAAAACGACTGTGTGCAAAAGGTAAATCTTTGGAAATAGCCAAAACCTTGGTGTTTTTCATACCGGTCGCTAATTCGTTAAAACGTCTGACCGATGCCGCACAGGTCGGGGTGTCTAAACTCGGGAAAATGTTGAGAACCAATCTGCTGCCTTTAAAATCGGCTAATGTTTTTTCGCTTAAATCGGTTGCGGTTAATTTGAAATCAGGTGCTTGATTGCCTACATCCGGTAAGGAGCCAATCGTATGAATGGGATTGCCTTTTAATGTTATGTTTGCCATTTTTTTGAGTTTTTTTGAATTTATAATGTTACAAAGTTAACAAAGTTCGAAAGGATTTGACTCATAATACATAGGAAAATTTTATAAATATTATAATTTAACCTTATACATTAATTGAATGTTTGAAATTTGGTTTGTTTTTTATGTAAATTTGTTTTTTTGCTAATAAAAAGACCTACTAGGTTTCC
>JALVEJ010000244.1 GCA_027031025.1 Flavobacteriales bacterium
CAAACAAGCTTGCAAAAACTCTATAATCTGCAATTGCCATCGGGAGGCTTTACATGGTTTAAAGGCGGACGCTATCCGAACCGGTATATCACACAACATATTGTTGCCGGTTTTGGACATCTAAAATACTTGGGTATTGTTGAAAATCAACGACTTATTTATCCTATGGTTGATAAAGCCATTCAATATTTAGACAAAGAAATCCGAAAAGATTACGAACATTTATTAGAAGTTGCCGGCAGACAAAAAGACAAGAAAGCTTACTTGGATAGTTATAGAACCGGTGCCTTTCAACTACACTATTTATATGCCCGTAGTTTTTATCCGGAATTTCCCCTGTCTAAAGCCGTAACCGAAGCCGTAGATTATTACCGCCGGCAAGCTCAAAAATATTGGTTGGATTACGCTTTGTACGAACAAGGCTTGTTGGCATTGGTGTCGCATCGGCATAAGGATACTGAAATAGCCAAAAAAATCATCCGTTCGTTGGACGAAAATAGTATCAAGAGTGAAGAATTGGGTATGTATTGGAAAAACAACAGTGCCGGTTGGTTTTGGTATCAAGCGCCTATTGAAACCCAAGCCCTGTTGATAGAAGCCTTTGATGCTATAGACGGCGATGTCAAAAAGATAGACGAAATGCGGATTTGGTTACTCAAACACAAGCAAACCAATGCTTGGAAAACCACCAAGCAAACTACCGAAGCTATTTATGCCTTGCTTTTAAAAGGCACGGATTTTCTAGCACTTGGCAATACCGTTTCAGTAAAAATAGGCAATATAAAAATACAACCTGACAAGATGCCCGAGATCAAAACCGAAGCCGGAACGGGCTATTTTAAAAAATCGTGGACAGCTGATCAAATTACCCCCGATATGGGCAAAGTCAGCATGACCAAAAAAGGTAAAGGCATTGCTTGGGGCGCACTATATTGGCAGTATTTTGAAGATTTGGATAAAATCACCAATGCTAAAACACCGGTGGCTATTACCAAGGAATTATTCGTTAGAAAATTTACCGATACCGGAGAAATTTTGCAAAAAATAGACACGGAAACCAAAGTGAATACCGGTGATTTAATCAGAGTTCGTATCGAAATAAAAGTGGACAGACCAATGGAATTTGTACATTTGAAAGATATGCGAGCCGGCGGATTTGAACCTATCAATGTTTTATCAAGATACAAATGGCAAGACGGCTTGGGCTACTACGAAGCTACCGGTGATACCGCTACCAATTTCTTTATCGATTTTCTACCCAAAGGCGTATATGTGTTTGAATACGATTTGCGTGCTAACAATGCCGGCAATTATTCTAACGGCATCACGCAATTGCAATGTCTGTATGCCCCGGAATTTAGCAGTCATAGTAAAGGGGTGCGGGTACGGATTAAGTAATACCTAAAACCATTATATTATACCAAAAAAATCCTTTTGGTATAAAGACATCTTTTTTTGACTTGTCTGTAAATAAGTTAGGTTGTATGACTTTAACCAAACATTAATGAAACCTATAAATACAACTTTAAGGATGTTGCAAGTCATTATCCAAAATATATTTGGCGGTTTGTAGATGGGCTTTAAGATAAGTTTCCATTTCGGCTCGTTTTTGAGGCTCTTTGACTTTATAATCGATCAAATCGCCATCACGATAATGATACAGACCAATCGTTTGATGTCTGTCTAATAACAATAAATGTGTTTGGTCTATCAAAGCTTCAATTTCATCGTGATTAAAGTATATGTAAGGCCGTTCCGATGTGAATTGGTCTATACCGAAAGTGGTATTGGTATAATTGAGTTTAAGCAAATTCATCAGCGTAGGAAACAAATCTATTTGTCCCGCCATTTTATCAATAATTTGCGGCTGAATCCCTTGATAATAAAACATTGCCGGAATATGATTATAAGTCAAAGGGATAGGATACCGTCGGTTGTGTCCTTCGCCATGGTCGGCAACGAATAAAAAAATCGTGTTTTTAAACCAAGGTTTTTGGGCGGCTTTGCGCATAAAATCGGCAATAGACCAATCGGCAAAGCGGGTTGCCCTTATTCTGTCGGTTTTGCCTTCAATATGGTTGGGAATATAAAATGGCCCATGGTCGGAAATGGTTAATACCGTGGCTAAAAAATTTTGTCCGCCGGCAGCCATTTTGTCTATTTTTTTTAGGGCAAAATTGAATAAAAAATGATCATCAACACCCCAGATGGTTTTAATAGAATCTTTGGGGTAATCTTTTTCAAAATAAATATGATCGTAGGCGTTTTTAGATAAAAAACTACCCAAATTATCAAAATCTTTATTATGTGGAATAAAAAATGCTGTTTGATATCCATTGGACTTTAATACTTGCGGCAATCCGTTATAAATTTTAACATCAACGCCTTTAAGCGGATGCTTATCAAAAATTTCAGGATAACCGAAATTGACCCCGTAAATACCGGCAAAAGTATGAATACCATTGCTATACATATTTGTAAATGCAATAGACTGTCTAAATAAACTGTCAATAAATGGCGTGCGATTTTCTTGGTTACCGAAATAAGCCATTTTCCAAGCCGCCATGCTTTCCATTAAAACCAATACCACATTTTTTCGATTGGCAATTGTATCAAACCGGACGTTTCTGCTAATGGGATTATGATTAACCGGTTGTGTAACTCCTAAACTGTTTTGAACCAATTTGACGGCTTGTTCAACCGGCATCAATTCGACCGGATGTAAACGGTCTTTTAAAAAGGTTTCGTAACTTTTTTCAAACACAAACACCGGATTGAGTTTTAACTCATTGAGAAAATTATTGTGGTGAATAAAAGCATCTTCAGGACGTAACGGCGCATGAACAATTCGTCCGCGAATGCCTATAAAAATCAATAAAGTTAAACTTATATAGATGACTGATTTTTTCTTGACAGGTATATCTTGAGGTTGATATTGTCGAAACCATTTTTTTAATAAGCTGTAAAAAACCAAAATCACCAATCCGAAAGGTACAAACATAAACCAATAACGCGGTTCTTGAAAAATCATTCCGAAAACCATTGCCGGTTGGTCAAACCATTCTAACGCTTTTATCGTGACAGGTTGGTAAAATTTATGATAATAAACCACATTGGTTGCCGTCAACATAAACGCCAAACTAAAAAGGACAAAAGTCCACCAAAAAGCGATGGATTTATATATATTTTTTGAAGTTAAATCGTAGATGATCAGAAAGATATATGCTATTAAGAAGATAAAACCGGAGACTAAAATATCAAACCGTAAACCCCAAATAAAAGTAGAAATGACATCCTCTGAAGTGGTAACTCCATCATTGATAACCTCCTGACGTTGCCAAAAATACAATGCGGCTCTAAACAGACCAAAAACCAATATGGAAAAGCCGTAAATTTTTAAAATCAGTTTAAATAAATTCATCTAACAAAAATTAAAGCGTAAAATTACATAAAACTTATCTACATTATTTAAGAAGGTTGATTTTTTTCAAAAAAAATCGTGTCAGTTTGATTGGTTAACCATACTTTCGATGATTAAAACCAAAAACAACTATATATTAGCCACCTAAATAGATATAGAGCCATTTTATTTGATGCTACCCGATATTTTTCCTGTGATTTTTATAATGTAGAATCGCCCCGTGAGATATGATTTTTTTTATGACTCTTTAATTAAAAAAGCTTATTTTTGCAGGCAATTTTTAGTATAATGACCAACCATATATTTGACAATGACGGCCGACAATTACCGGTGATGGAGCACTTTTTATCGATACAAGGTGAGGGCTATCATACCGGATTGGCGTCGTATTTTATTCGTATCGGCGGTTGTGATGTCGGCTGTCATTGGTGTGACGTAAAGGAAAGTTGGGATCCTACTAAGCATGCGTTAACGCCAATTGATAATTTATTAAAACACATTCCCGAACATATTGAAACCATTGTTTTAACCGGTGGCGAACCTACAATATATAATTTGGATTATCTTACCGGAAGGCTTAAAGACATGGGTAAAAAAATACACTTGGAGACCTCCGGAACCGGTAAGCTTAGTGGCGTATTTGATTGGGTTTGTTTGTCTCCCAAAAAAAATGAACTGCCTAAACCGGAATTTTATCAAAAAGCAGATGAACTGAAAGTGATTATTCATAACAAAACGGACTTTCACTTTGCCCAACAACAAGCAGAAAAATTACCTGACAAATCTTGTCGATTATATTTACAACCGGAATGGTCACAACGGGAAAAAATGACGCCTTTAATTATTGATTATGTGCGAAAACATCCAAAATGGAAAATATCTTTACAAACACATAAATACTTGAATATACCCTGAGAAAAATTATCTGTCAGGTATAAAAAATATTTTATATATTAGCAACAATAAATTTTCTGAAAATACGTTTGAATATATTGTCATTTAAAAACACTTAAAATTAATTTATAATTAACTGATTATCAACATTTAAGAAAAAATATTTTGTATGAAACCAAAAAAATCACCAAGAGCTAACTTAAATAATTACAGCACGACTTTCATGCTAATCGGTTTGGTTATCGTTTTATTGACATCATGGCGATTGATTGAATTGAAAGTATATGAAAAACCCATTGATATTGACAAGTTGAATTTAAAAGGTGAAGATGAAGATGAAACATTAGAAGTCAATGTAGAAGACATCAAATTGCCGCCACCACCCAAACAAGTGGCGCCGCCGGAAGAAATAGAAGTGGTTGAAGACGAAAAAGATGTCAAAGAAGATGTTGTGGCTTCTACTGAAACCGATGATGAAGAAGAAATACAAGAAGTAGAAGATTTGGACACCGAAGAAGTAGAAGAAACCGATGTGGAAGTGGCTTTCCAATTTATCCAAAATCCGCCTATTTATCCCGGTTGTGAAGGTAAGAAAGGCAAAGCTTTGAAAGATTGTATGAGCAAAAAAATTCAAAGATTTGTCAGTCGCAATTTTAATACGGATATTGCTTCCGATTTAGGTTTATCCGGTGAACGGGTTAAAATTTTAACCATGTTTACTATTGGTAAAGACGGACGTGTAACCAACATTAGAGCGCGTTCAAAGTATAAAGATTTGGAAAAAGAAGCCAAACGGGTCATTGCTAAATTGCCTAAAATGAAACCCGGACAACAGCGAAACAGACCGGTAAAAGTGACCTATACTCTACCGATCATCTTTAAAGTTGAAGAATAAAAAATTGATATTTTATAAATAAATAAAAGCCGGATAATTACTATCCGGTTTTTTGTTTTTTTAGGTAAAAAAGATGAGATGAAATGGCTATACATATTTTTCCAACAGATTTCCTAATAGATATACTTTGTTTGTTTTTTATACTTCCTCAAAAATTTTACCGGTAAGACTGATAAAAATTTTTAATCTCTTCCAAAATGCTATGAATTTCTTTCAAATTATCCTCGGTAACCAATCGGATTCTAAACTGTTTAAAGTTGGGAATACCTTTAAAATAATTGGCATAATGCGGACGCGTTTCCAATATACCCAGACGTTCTCCTTTCCACTTTATGGCTAATTCGAGATGTTTTTTAACCATATTCAAGCGCTCGGGGATTTTGGGCGTTTCCAAGATTTCACCGGTAGCTAAATAATGCTTGATTTGCTTGAAAATCCAAGGATTTCCAATAGCAGCCCTTCCTATCATAGCCCCATCCAAGCCAAATTCGTCTCTGATTCGTTTGGCATCTTGGGGCGTTTTGATGTCTCCATTGGCAAAAACGGGAATATGAATACGCGGATTGCGTTTGACTTCTGCTATTTTATGCCAATTTGCCGTGCCGGTATACATTTGTTTACGGGTGCGTCCATGAATAGAAATGGCTTTGATGCCAATATCTTGCAGGCGTTCGGCAACTTCATTGATGACAATACTATTGTCGTCCCAACCTAAACGCGTTTTAACCGTTACCGGCAAATGGGTGTGTTTGACTACCGCTTCGGTCATTTTTTGCATTTTGTCCAAATCACGCAAAATTCCTGCACCGGCGCCTTTGCTAACCACTTTTTTGACCGGACAGCCGTAATTGATGTCAATAATTTCAGGTTCAACCCGTTCAATACGTTCAACCGCACGAAGCATAGAATCGATATTGTGACCGAAAACCTGTACGCCAACAGGGCGTTCCGTTTCAAAAATATCCAGTTTTTTAGCAGATTTTTCCGCATCACGAATCAAGCCTTCCGACGACACAAATTCGGTAAACATTAAATCCACTCCATACATTTTACACAATGCCCGAAACGGCGGATCGCTGATATCTTCCATGGGCGCCAAAATCAATGGAAAATCCGGTAATTTTACTGAGCCGATTTCTATCATCAAATTGTTTTTTGACAAAAATACGATAAATTAATATTTACTTAATGATTATATCAAAAACAACTTTATATTAGTCCGATAAATCTTTTTTAGCCTGCACTTTCGTTAAAAACAATCGTTATAAGACAGCTATATCTGTGTTTTTTTGCACTGCGGTGTGCGATAGTATCGTGTTCCATACCACCCCACAATTGCATCGTGTGGTAAAAACTATAAAATCACAACAAAATATTGAAAAGTTGAATGGAGAATATCGATTTACAAAACCCTTTGTCTCTAAAAAACGTTAAAGATTATCTGCAAAAAAACATTGCCGCACTTTAAGCAAAAAGCCACTTATTTTTGAGTGGTTTTTTTGGTTATTTTTAGTTTTTACTACACGTTTTTTTAAGATTAAACCACCACCAGCTACAAGCTGGCGGTAGCGGGGGTCAGAGACCCACGACGGAGCGGGTATTAATTGCGCATAGAATTTAATTCTAAAACATCTAGCCCTAATCCAATATTATTATTAAAATAGTCATCATTGCAATTTTCAATATTTATCATGTAACACTTTCCTTTCTTTACTATCTTATTTTTTTCAAAATACTCTATTCGACATTTGATATAATTATTTTTGTATGTATAACTTATAAAACTACCATTTAATGTGTCATTAACAAAATTTATAATTGTTGCAATTCTACCATCATTATAATATTCATAAGCGCGACCAAATTTCAATCCATTAATAAAAAATTCACTTTTTTCAAGTCTACCATTTTTATCAAAATAAAGCCATTTACCATCTAATTTATTATTATTAAAACTGCCAACAGCATATATTTGACCCTTACCATACCATATTTTCCATATTCCATTTTTTTTTCCATTTATTAAATATCCCGTCATTATTTTTCCATCTTTTAATACTATGTTTTGTTCTCTTAAATTTTCTTTTTCACAGGAAATCACAAACAATAGTAAAATACTAATTAAAATTAAATAAAATCTTGATTTCATAACTTTTTGCTTTCTAAATTTAACTTTAAATTTTTATCATGTATATCTTTTGCCTTTTTAACAATACTAGGTTTAAATTGTTGTTTAAGATACTTAATAAAATTATTAAATAACAAATTGCCAGGTGTAATTTGATTATTCAAATATTTAATGTGATCATAATCGCCACTGGGGCCCGAATCTCTTTGAAAAGATTTTAATGCTCTTTTTATATCCGATTGTTTTAATGCAAGATTTGCCATTACTGCTGTTTCAAAAGCATGCAAAAACATTTCATGTCCAAATGTAATTGTTAAATCTAATATATTTTCGTCTTCATTTTGATTCTTAAACATATTTGGAAAAAAAGTAATAACCACGTTAAACCCTCTAACATGTTGTTTGATTATTTTTTGTCTTTTCTCATTAGAAAAATTTCCATCAGTCAAATAATATGACCAGATATTTTCCCCTTTATTATTAGTGTAAGATTTTTGTGTTGTAAATGCATATGCTGGTGCATCAGTTTCATAACTATGCTCCCTCAAAATAAGTTTAGAATCACTAAATATACCATCTTCTGTTGCAGTATAACCACCAATAGTTTGTCCTTTTTTCATAAACCAAGATACAAAAGTTCTAGAAATAGGATTTTTCATTATATGTTCTAATGCTTTTATTGATCTCTGATAAATAAAACCGTCAGTAATTACG
>JALVEJ010000245.1 GCA_027031025.1 Flavobacteriales bacterium
ATTTTATTGACGGTATTAAAGAATTAGTGAAACTGGATAAAGATTGGATTCCAACCGGACCCGGTGAATCCTTGTATATCCGTCCCGTTTATATTGCTACGGAAAATGCTGTGGCGGCTTCACCTTCCAATTCTTACCGGTTTATGATTATGACTTCGCCGGCAGGTAAATATTATTCCGGTGATGTCAAAGTAAAAATTGAAGATAGATTTAGCCGTGCATGCGACGGTGGTGTGGGTTATGCCAAAGCAGCCGGTAATTATGCCGCGCAATTTTATCCAACCGAATTAGCCAAAGCTGAAGGTTTTCAACAAATAATTTGGACCGATTCGGCTCAACATAAATATTTGGAAGAAGCCGGAACCATGAATATGTTTTTTAGAATTGGCGATAAACTTTTAACGGCACCAACCATACCGGAGAGCACCCGAATTCTTCCCGGGATAACCCGAAAAAGTATTATTCAACTGGCAAAAGACAATAACATTGACGTTGAAGTTCGTCCCATAGAAGTTGATGAGGTGCTTGAAGCTGCTAAAAAGGGTCAATTGAAAGAAATTTTTGGTGCCGGAACAGCCGCCACCGTTTTGCCGATAGTCGGTCTAAAATATAAGGATTATTACACCGATTTACCCAAACAAGAACAATCTTATGCCGATTTCTTTAAAAATAAAATTATGGATATCCAATATAATCGTGCTGATGATCCTTACGGATGGCGTGTCAAAGTTGATTGATATTTGGAAATTATTTCAAAAAAAAGGCTGTCTCAAAGGGCAGCCTCATTTTTTTGTAAATTTTTATAGAAAATTAGCTTTGTTTAAAATGTCTTTAAACTGCATTTTAATATCCTGTGCCGCGTCATAAACCATTTGTTCATTGGTTGGAAATGGTATTCTTCGTTCGTTTAAAAAATTCAGATATTCATTTCTGATGGCCCGTTTGTCACCGGTATAGGTAGCAAAATTATGTTCAAAAACATATTTGCTTTGTAACGGAAATCTGTCAATGATTTGACCGGTTCTGTTGTCCTTTATTTCAGCTTGTGCCATAACCTGAGCTTCTTTATACTGTTGATACAAATGGACTTTACTACGCACCTTGATCATACGGGGTATTTTGATGGGATTTCCCAAACTGTCTTTGACAATATTGCCATTGGCATCTTTTTGATAAGTGTAGCCATCTTGTATTTCGCGTTCTTCAAGCACTTCTTTTTCCCGTTCTTGGTCGGGGGAAATGTTGATTTGCTTAAATTTTAAATCAATGGTATAATCATATTGTTTGCCGGGTTGTTTTTTATGATGATAATCTACCCAGAAATTACTAGCGCCATAGGAACTGAAGTTCAACAATTCATCTTGCAGTTTTTTAGGAATGATTTTATTAGTTTCATTAGTAATTTTTACCAATGCATAAGTCATACCACGCTGATGGGCTTGCTGCATCAATTGAGATACATCTTTGTAACCGGCATCAATCCTATCTAATTCGTCAAGCAAATCATAAGCTTTTCTAATGTCGGCTTTGTTTCGGCTGTTGAGCAAAATTTTGGCTTTTTTATACAAATGACTGACCAAATGACTTTTGGCATCGAGAATCCGGTCGGTATAATCTTGAAAATCAAACCGGACGGGTTGCTGTTGTTTGATTAAAGTCAGCGGTAATAGCGGTTTAATTTTTTCTTGACGGGTATCCAACAGTAAATATGTATCATAGATTTGTCGCCATTTTTCCGGATTAGGATCTTTTGACAATTTATCAATTAATGCCAAATCACGATTAACGGCTTTATCATAAGCTTCTTTAAGCAAGGCAACATAAGGATCGGCGCTTTTTTTACCCCTTTTCTTTTGTATCTTTTCAATAGTCATATTAATGGCTCTATCATAATTACCGCTGTAAACAGCTTGTTGAATGTCTTTAACATTGCCACAAGATGCAACTAATATTAACAAAAAAGTCAAACTTAAAAATGTAATGTTTTTCATAAGGCTTATTTTCCG
>JALVEJ010000246.1 GCA_027031025.1 Flavobacteriales bacterium
CATTAATTCAAAACTTAAAACGAAAATATATTTTTGGCATGAAATTTTCATAGTTTATAAAATGTAGAACAGTATAAATATATAAGCTAAACGAAATTATAATAATTAAATATTAATGGTATATGATTCATTTGCCGAAATTGTTGATTAAACAGAAATAGACAGCTTTAGACTTTAATGGTAAAATATTTTGAATTTAAAAATAAAAAATTAATTTTAAGGAGGTTAAAGCATGAGGAAAGTATTAGGTTTAGCAGCAGCAGGATTACTGGCAGCAGGTGCTGCTCAGGCAGGTACACTTACAGTTGCCAACTCTGACATCACTCTTTATGGAGGGGTTTCAGCAGCTTATGATTGGCAAAGTAAAGATTACTTTTTAGGTAGAACAAACTTTACCAAAGATAGGTTCAGAGTATCTACATTTGCCGTAGGCTTAATGAAAAAAGCAGATCCTAACAGCCCTATCGGATTTAATGCAGCTTTTGCATCATTTCAAGTTCCAACAGTCTTCGCATCTCCAAGAATTATTAACTGGGGTGGATTGATTGGAGGGGTACAAACCACTACTTTTCAACCATGGCTCGCTTATGTAACAATCGCTCCTGTAGAAGGATTTTCTATTGATGCAGGTCTCCTGTGGAACAAATTTGGTGAAGCTCCATTGACAATCCTTAACAGACATTATACAAGAGGAATTCTCTTTACAGGACATCCGGTTGTGTATGCTGGAGCGAGGGCTAACTATGATGCTGGTATTGTTCAGGTTTATGCTGGATACAACCAGGGAGGTGGTTTAAGACAGGGTGGTCTATTTACTACCGGCTACAATATAAATGATGCCTTTGAAGCGGGTCTCTCTTTTAATTTATCAGATTTCGTGGGATTTGGGTCTAAAGTGGGATTACATACATATAATGAATCAAAAGGAAGAAATCTTTATGTTCTTTGTACGCAAGTAGATGTAGGTATTGTAAAAGCAGGATTAGAAATAGACTACACAACCCTTGATGATGCTGCTAAAAGATCTAATCCAACAGCTACACATAACCCATTACCTCCTGATGCTAATGCAGATGATTCTGCATGGGGTGTAGCCCTTAACATTGATATAGATCTACTTGATGCTCAGATCGCAAATGTTACATTCCCGATCAGGATCGAATACGTGAATAATGGAGACTCAAGCGTAAACGATATATGGGGATCGGGTATTTATTTGACAGGTAAAAAGTCTACATGGTCGTTTACCATTACCCCAACATGGAAACCTACAAAAAATACATTTGCGAGAGTTGAATATTCTTATATTACTACAGACAGAAATATGTTTACGGATAATAAAGCAAATACTCCTGATGACAGCAGAACAACTCTTGCATTTGAAGCTGGATTCCTTTTCTAAGAAAATCCTGATATAAATTTTTCCCAAAGCCCCCAGTAACGGGGGCTTTTTTATTTGCAAATCTATACTGTCTTTCATAAAATTAATTTATGATCTTTAAAAAAATGAGGTTTTTATGGGAAAGGTCTTATCTTTCTTTATATCATTTTTACTCATAACAGTGATTTCGCAGGCGGAAGAAAAAAGTGTAAAAAATGCAATAATATTCCAGAAACTAATAGATATAGACAAAAGACTGACAATTCTTGAAGCCCAGTTTAGAGATTTTAAGGAAGAAACAAACATAAGATCTGACCATTTTATACAGCTTTTATGGATTATAACCGGAATTTTTACAACTTTAACTGTTTTTGTAATAGGTTTCGTTTACTGGAATATTAGATTTTTTCAAAATACATTAAAGGAAATCATATGCTTGGTATAGAAAAACTCCTTGAAAAGATCCTTCACAGACAAAATATCCCAAAAGAACAGAGGGAAGAGTTTGAGTTAGACATAGGAACAAAGTATGTCCACGGTCTGTTGTTTTACAACACATATTTTGATCAGGTGGCTAAAGCCTTAGGTAAAGACACAGTGTGTCTTATAGTAGGCGGCTGGATAA
>JALVEJ010000247.1 GCA_027031025.1 Flavobacteriales bacterium
GTCGTTATAAAAGGGCGTTGTGCAAAAACAGGATTTAAAACTAATATTAAAATCCAAGTCAAAATGGTTTTTGAGATAGATTTCATAAGAGTACTTTTAAAATTAAAATTTACTAATAAAGACTTTATATTATCAGTTTTTATGTAGTTTAAAATTAATAACTTGAGTAGAAATAATAAATGATTTTTATGAATAATTTCAGAATTTTAAATCAATATAAAAAAATTAACAAATTAATTTTGTAATTTTATTATTAATCAATAAATCCATAATAATTTTCAACGATTTTTATCATTCATATAAATTTTATTGAAAAAATTTCAATAACTATTCAACATAAAAAACATCATTAGTGGTAACTTTATCAATAAAAAAAAGACCACATAAATGCGGTCTTTTAATGACATTTAAATTTTGTCAGATTTAAATAAAAATAATCTGCGTGCTATCACCGTCACACAATTCATAAAACTGTCCAATCGTCAAAATATCTTCAACACCTTCCCATAAATCTTCCTTTTTCAATTTAAACATATCCATTGCCAATTTGCATGCAAAAACCCTTCCACCACCGGCAGTTATCATTTCTAAAAATTCATCAACCGGCGGTATATCCAGCGCTTCCATTTGCTTTCTCATCATTGCTGATACGGTTCCTTCCACACCGGGCAAACCACCTAACAAAGTCGGCATTCTACCTCCACCCGGCATTCGTAAAGCCGGATTTCCGGCAGTGGAAGTATGCAAGTTGTTCATATGTTTTTTATGAATCCCTTCCAAACCGAAAAAGGTAAAAAACAGATTGGCTTCAATGCCTTCCATCACAGCACCATTTGCCATGACCAATGCGGCATACACATCTTCCAAAGTGCCTTTGGAACAAATAATATTCACTTTTTCAAGTGTTTTTTTGTTATTGTTTTCCATAATTGTTCATTTAAAGTTAAACACAACTGGTTGGTTTGGGTAAACCGGCTATTTTTGAAGCAAACTTCATAGGTCCCTTAGGAAAAAGTTTGTAAAATTCTTTAATATCCACAATACCGGACTTACCAACTTGTCTAATTGTTAGCGTTTCTCCGTTTTTAGCTTTTTCTCTTAAAAAGTTTAAGACTTCAAAATGTTTATCGGTCAAATCGATATTGAGTTCTGATGCTATGGCTTTTGCCACATCTTCATTCCATTGATTCATGTCTTCGAGGTAGCCTTCCTCGGTTACATTGATTTCTTTTCCTGCGATTGTTTTTACTGGCATAACTTTTAGTTTTTAAAGGTTAATAATTAGTTTTTATTAAATTTTTTGATAAATGTCAGACCAAAACCTAACATTTTTTTCATCTCGGGTTTATGCATTTCTCTTGCTGTTCGCCAAAGCGAATAAGATGGTATTTTTTCTTGTTCCATTTCATGCATAATCTGTAATGCTTTATTGACTTTATTTAGCATTTCAGGTTGGGTTAATTCTTTGATAACCGGCAAAAAATTAATCAGATTTGTCATCAATTCACTCAAATCATCAGGCGATAACCTATCCGTTACCTGTTCAATTGTCGCTGTTAAGGTTTTTAGATATTCAAAATAGCCTTTTTCTTGTAGCTCACCAAGTTTGTTTGTATAATCGATAATCATTTTATTAGCTATCGGTTCAACTTCTTTACCAAAATCGACGGCACTTTCCATTAAATCAAGTAAAGTTCTAAAATTGCTGATATTACGTAAAAATGCAACTAATAAATCACCAATTTCTTCGGCGTTGATTTCAATTTGTCGCTTATCTAGTTCTTTTTCAACAAATTTAAAGGCATCATTACCAATTAAAGTCAGGTCGCTTCCCAAATCTTTTACAACCTCTGCATTTGATTTTTGCTGTTGTAAATGCTCTAAAATCAAATCCATTTTTTTATTCAGGCTATCAATTTGTTGTTGTATGTTTTTTGTTTCCATAATGCCTTTTTTTAAGATACTTTCTTACCTACCATTGACATATTTGCTTCTACGGGCAACTCTTTGCCTTTGAGCAACATGTGCCAGTAAATCCAACGGAATATCAATTTTCCGTAATGATTCATTTTCGTTTCTTTTAACAAACTGAAAGGTCCAATGCCCGGTAAAGGATATTCTCCCGGAAGTGGCTCCGTATCGTAATTAAAATCTATTAATGTGGCTTTCCCTTTTCCTGATTCGATATAGCAATTGGCATGTCCGTCAAATTTGGCTTTTAGTTCTCGCCCATCTATTGCCGCTAAAATATTTTCAAACAAAATTTCACCTGAAAAATGTGCTACCGAACCGGCTTTTGAAGTAGGAAGATTACCGGCATCACCTATGGCAAAAATATTGTCAAAATGAACTGATTGTAAAGTTTGTTTATCAATTTTAACATAATTCATATCATCTCCCAAACCACTTCGGGCAATCATATCACTACCCATATTGACCGGAACAATAGTCAGCAAATCAAAATCTACTTCACGTCCATCATAAGAAATGATTTTTTTGGCATCATTGTCAACGCTTTCCAAATAAAAATCCGGTATTATTTCTATATTTTTTTCGGCTAGCATATCGCCTAGCATTTTGGAAGCAATGGGTTTGGTAAATGCACCTGACATTAAAGTTGCATATTTGATATTTACCTTATCTCTTATACCGGCTTTTGTAAAATAATCATCTGCTAAACATACAAATTCAATGGGAGCAACCGGGCATTTATATGGCAATTCAGGAATACACATAATCAGATCACCGCCTTCCCATTCCTTTAATTTGTCATGAAGTTTCAAAGCGCCTTCAAGTGTATAAAAATCAAAAATATCTTTATACCATAGTTTGTCTTGTAAACCGGGGGTTTCTGACGGTCTGGTTTGGGTTCCTGTTGCAATAATTAAAAAATCGTAATCTAATGTCTGACCATTTTCTAAATAGACTTTATTATTTTCACCTTCTACCCTATCAATTGGACTGAAAATAACATTTACGCCGGGAGGAAAAAAATTATACTTGGGCTTAATGACATCTTTTTTCTTATATATACCAAACGGAATAAATAAAAAACCCGGTTGATAATAATGTTCCTTTGACTGATCAACAATGGTTAGTTCCCATTCATTTTGATCTAATTCATGGTATAATTTGTTTAACATCATTGTTCCGGCTGTTCCGGCACCTAATATGATTAGTTTTTTCATAACGATTTTTTTTTTGAGTTTTTAGTAAATAAATGAGTGATTTTTTTATAATTTCATCTGTTTATTTTTTATTTAACATTATGGTTCCCGACCGTCGTCGGGATAACCTTTGATGATTAAAATAATCATTTACCACGACAAAAGTCGGGGCAGGCGTTGTGTGTTTAATAATTATTTTAAGCATGTCGGTTTCATTTAATTTTATTCAAAAATAACCCCTAAAATGCCCCATTTAACTGACAAAAAACACTTTTTTTTGACAAAATTTAAAGGTTAAGCATCAATTTTTAACAAAATTGATTAATGTCATTTTTGTAACAATGATGTGGATATAAAACTGATTTTTGACATAAAAAACTTGTTGCATTTGAGGCGTATGCGCTTATTTTTTGATGTTTTGTTCAAATTCATCACCTAACATCTCTCAAAATGAAAAATACAAAATTCGGGTTTGAAAATGTTTTTAGCCTCATCAAGAACATTCCCTAAAATAATGTAATTTTATTGTCCGAAACTTTTGATTGAAAAACCCAAGCATGAAACAAATTATCGCCGTAATCGGACCGACTGCATCAGGCAAAACCGCCCTGAGTATCAAACTGGCACAAGCGCTTAATACCGAAATTATTTCGGCTGACTCGCGACAATTTTATAAAGAGATGCACATTGGCACAGCCGTACCGGAACCGGATGAATTGGCTGCTGTCAAACATCATTTCATTCAAAACAAATCTATTTTTGACGATTATAACGTCGGCGATTATGAGCAAGATTTCTTAAAACTTTCTAGACAACTGTTTCAAACCAAAAACACGTTAATATTGGTAGGCGGCAGTGGTTTGTATATTGATGCGGCTTGTATAGGTTTGGATAATCTTCCGGGAAAGAATGCGCAAATCCGAAAAGAATTGACCAAAGATTTGAATGAAAAAGGCATTGAAAGTTTACAAAAACAATTGCAAGAACTTGACCCCGTTTATTACCAAAAAATTGACATTCAAAACCCTCATCGCTTAATAAGAGCCATCGAAATTTTACGACAATCCAAAGGTCAAAAAATGGCTAATTTGCACCAAAAAAAAACTAAGCGCGATTTTGAAACCATTTACATCGGATTGAATAGTGAAAGAGCAATTTTATACGACCGCATCAACCGGCGTGTCGATATAATGGTATCAAAAGGCTTGATTGAAGAAGCTGAAAAATTATATCCATATAAAAACCAAAATGCCTTACAGACTGTCGGCTATCGTGAATTATTCCAATATTTTGACGGACAATACGATTTGGATTTTGCTATTTCCGAAATCAAAAAAAACACGCGTCGTTTTGCCAAACGTCAATTGACTTGGTTTAGGAAAAATAAGGATATCAAGTGGTTTGATTTGGCGTATGATTTGAATGAAATATTAGAATACATAGGAGTGAGGAATGAGTAAAGACCTGCAAGGTTTTGATAACCTTGTAGGTCTAAGCATGGTTCTTATATGAGAGGATATGATAAGTTGAAGAATTGAAGAAATGAAGAATGTTGACATCATTTCTGATTCACCATAAAATATTTAAGAATGAATTGAAAATAAGCATTGAAAAAGCAAACATCTTTTAGGCAAGGTCAAGTATCAAACTTTCAACTTATATCATTATCTTTGTGGTATGAATCTAAAAAAAGTATTTCGAAATTTCATTATCACATCATCATTACCATTGATTATCATTACTGCTTGTCGCAAAGATGATATCTGTACCGACGACGGTACCCCTGATTTACAAATCAAGTTTTTTAATGCTACCAATCATGCTACTGAAAAAAAGGTTGATACCTTATTTGTCGTAGCCATACCCGGACAGGATACTTTAATTGCCGGACAAACAAAAGTATCCGGCATAGCCATTCCGTTAAATGTCAATACTGATTTATCAAAATTTATTTTTGCAACACCGCACAATAACGACACTTTGGTTTTTCATTATACACGCGAAACTGTTTTTGTGTCCAAAGCTTGTGGATACAAAATTCTTTTTCACAATTTAAATGTTGATTTACAACCGGATAGCGACAATTGGATCAAACAAATTGACATTATCAATCATGATATAATCAGTGATACAACACATCTTAAAATTTATCATTAAGCCTTTATAACAAACCTATTGATGAACAAAAATTATTCATATCAATTTTTTAAAAATTTGGCAGCAAACCTCAAAAAACTTTCTAAAATCATATTGTTTTTATCAATATTTATGTCATTTTCCAATCCTATTTTAGCCCAACAACAAGCCGATAGCATTGTCAAAGACAGTATTATAAAACCTAAACAAACGGTCAAAATTCGTTTAGGTTTTGATGCCGGCAAATATATATGGGCAAAGCTAAACCAATCCGAATCTTATGATTTTTATATCGATGCTAATTTTTACAAGTCTTATTTTTTAGTGCTTTCCTACGGACAAGAAAAGCATTTGACAGACAATAATTTGCTCAATTATCACACCACCGGCAACTATTATAAAATAGGTATGATGTATAATCTGTATGACAATTGGCTAACCATGGATAATGATATTGACGTTGGAATTAATTATGGTTTTGCTCGTTTTGATTACCTGCTTCACTCTTACCGGATTAATCAGCCCGGCGCTATTTTTGAACCTGAACTCGTAGTTATAAAGCAAGCGTTTAACAACAATACGGCACAATGGCTTGAACTCTATACACAAGTTCAAGTAGAAATTGTAAAACACCTCTATTTAGGTTATAATGTCGGGGTTAAATATTTGATAAATTATTCTGACATTGATAATTTTACTATTACATATATCCCCGGCTTTTTTAACAGAAACACTTATAGCAGATTTGGATTCGGTATGCAATATTTTGTCAGTTACCGGCTTACATTTTAAACATTATGGCACAAAAAATACGATTACGAATAAGTTTGGAAGAAGCCCGGCAACCGATAATTTGCAACATCCACAAATAAGCAATTTGCATCCTGCCGGCGAAGGCGCAGGTTATGCAGGCGGAATAGTGTCAGCAGCGATGGATGGTGAACGCATCATAGAAGCCATAAAAAAAGGAAGTATTTAACCAAATACTTCCTTTGTGGGTTCTGCCGGGTTCGAACCGGCGACCCCCGCCCTGTCAAGGCGATACTCTAAACCAGCTGAGCTAAGAACCCATTGTGTTGTTATATTAAAATATTGAAAATCAGCTTTTTAACTTTCAACAAAAACCGTCTTCAACACAAGTTTATACTCATTTTTATACTCTAAAACTTAATATTGCAAAAACTTTTATGCAATCTTTTATTTTTGTGCGTGCAAATATAAGAATAATTTTATTTGAGACAGCTTCTGAACTAATTTTTTTTTACTGAAAAAATCTGGTTGAATTGTCTTTGATAAAATTTAACTATATCAGTTATAATTTTTTATTCACAACATCTTGTTTATTCTAAAAAAAACATTATATTTGCTTTGTAATATGCATCACAAAACCATTCATATCAATAAAAATTATCACCGGGGCAAGGAAGTGATTACGCTTCGTTTTAATTATGATTCGGAATTGATTAAGCGGATCAAAAAGGTTGAAGGCGCTAGATGGAGTCGTAGTATGCATTGTTGGTATTTTGATAAAGCGCACTTTAAATTGCCTCAAATATTTGATGCTTTTAGAGGCATTGCTTTTATTGATTTGTCCGCCTTAAAAAACGCCAACAAAAAACAAAAAGTCGTCAAAAGAAAAAAAGAGAAGCTAAAAGTTCAAATTCCACAGGCATATCTTGACGAACTTGAACAACGGCGATATAGTGATAATACCAAAGCTATTTATATCAATTATTTTGCAGATTTTATCAGACATTTTTCAGGCAGAAAACTTGAAGATATCAGTATCCAAGAGATTAATGCTTATATACTCCGGTTGATTAGAGACTATCAAATTTCGTCAAGCCAGCAAAATCAACGGATTAATGCTATCAAGTTTTATTATGAAAAGGTTTTGGGCAGAGAAAAGATGTATGTTGATATCAAAAGACCTTTGAAACAAAAAATGATACCTAATGTTTTGTCTGTGGAAGAAATTAAAACCATGATTGATGTTACGGACAATTTAAAACACAAGTGTATTATCAGCCTTTTATATTCAGCCGGATTGCGCAGAAGTGAATTACTGAACTTAAAGCTCACCGACATACTTTCCGGTCAGATGTTGATAAAAGTGACGCAATCGAAGGGTAAAAAGGATAGGTATGTAGGCTTATCGCATCATATGTTAAAACTTTTGCGACAATATTATATAATGTATAAACCTAAGCAATATCTTTTTGAAGGTAGTAATGGGAAACAATATAGTGCAGAAAGTGTTTTGAAAGTTGTAAAAACGGCAGCGAGGAAAGCTAACATCAAACGAAATGTGACGCCACACATGCTTCGGCATTCATTTGCGACGCATCATTTGGAAAGTGGGACGGATTTGCGATATATTCAAGAATTTTTGGGACATAACAGCTCCAAAACCACAGAGATTTACACGCATGTAGCTAAAACGGATTTTACAAAATTCATCAATCCATTGGATAATATGTATAACGATAGCAGTTAACAAAAAGTGACTATATTCCACCAAAAAAGCAAAATAAAATAACAAATTCATTGGATATTTAAAAAATATAGTTAATTTTGTGACTATATTCGAACGTTACCTGCAAGCTGACGAAAGAAAAATAAGATAATGAATGAATGTAAATTTTGTCAAATAATAAATAATAGAAATGATGATGAAATTGTTTTTGAGACTGATAATTTTATTGTTTTGA
>JALVEJ010000248.1 GCA_027031025.1 Flavobacteriales bacterium
TGGTTGGTGTGAAAAAAGTCAAATTTGAAATGGAACACAACGGTAACGATCAAGACTACAAATACAAAGGCGCTTATACTTTTGACGTCTTAACCGGTACCAGCACACCGCCTATCCAACCGGTAGATATCCAACCGGGGACTTATAAAAAAATCAAAGTCAAAATAGACAATGTCATGCCTAGTGGCAACTCTATTGAAATTGCCGGAACTTACAATATTGCCGGTATGTCCTATCAATTTGAATTCACATCTACTTCCGACCAAGAATACGAAGTGGAAAATCCTAACGGTATCAGCGTGCCACAAGGACACACGGTAACCTTTGTTGTAGAATTGGATTTACAATCTTTATTTTCAGGAGTAGATTTTGCTACTGCCACAGTCGATGCTGATGGTGTAATAAGAATCAACGATACCTCCAATCCCGCTTTGCAAGACATTATCGAAAACAACTTTGATGATATTATGGATTGTGAAGGACGCGACCACGATGATTAACCTATATCCACGATTGTGTTAAATCTGAACAGCTCAATTTATATTGGGCTGTTTTTAATTTTTGGCTTATCCAAAATAGATGGTTTTGAACGAGGAAGTTATAAAAAATTTTGGCTCTATGTCAAATATAGTGGGTAATCTAAATTAAGTTTTCCGCATATGAAGTAAATCATATTGATAAAATTCTCCATATTTCTATAGCCTCTGGCTCTTTTTTGGCAAGTTGAATGTTAGCATTAATTCCTTCAAGTATTCCATTAAGCGCCGTAGGTGCGTCACCTTTGTAGTAAATATAATGGTATGATAATTCCCAGAAGCCCATCGGGGTGACCTGAAGAATGGTCAATAATCTACTTACCGATCGCTCCTACGGAACTATTAGATATCATTAGTTCATCTTGCTCCACACAGCATGCACCCTACGGAGCTGGTATTAAGAAATTGGTATAATTTCACCTATTCGGGGTTTACTAAATAAATCCGAAGGATTGAAATGATTATAATAAAACAATTAAAAAAAGTTTTGAAACACCCAAGGTGGCATTAGTATTAGAGAGATTACATATATAATCGATATAGGGCTAAAATTTTTTTTTTAAACAAAAAAGAGTGCATAAAATACGCACTCTTTAAAGAAAGTTTGTTTAAAAAAAATTATTTTTTTAACAAATCTCTGATTTCAGCTAATAAAACTTCTTCATTAGAAGGTTTTGGTGGTTCGGCGGGTGCTTCTTCTTCTTTTTTCTTCATGTTATTGTAAATTTTTACAATTAAGAACATTACCAAACCAACAATGAGTAAGTTGATAATAGTATCGATCCATTGACCATACATAATGGCATTTTCGGGTTGTGTTACTTTTCCGGCTGCATCAACTACCGCATCGTCGAGGACAATTTTCCATTCTTTAAAACTGACCCCACCGGTAAAATGACTAACAAAAGGCATAACAATCATGCTAACAAAACCTTTGACAACCATACCGATAGCTCCGGCCATGATGACTGCTACGGCAAACTCAATAACGTTGCCGCCCATAATAAATTTTTTGAATTCTTTTAACATAGTTTTAGTTTTTTGTGTTAATTATTTGCAAATATATAAAAATTTCACATACCATTACGCAAAATTTTTTTTAGACTTCATTACAATACAAACTATACGCAAGTGTGATCAAATAAAAGAGATGACGCATCATAAGAAATAGTATACAAATCCAAAAGACATGGTTCTAACATCAAGGTTTTTTCCATTTAAGGTTACATCATCTTTAAGAAGATTATTAAGTCCGTAGTAAAAGTTAAAATTCCAAGTCCCGTAGCCGGCAGATATATTAATACCGTATAACCAATTGCGAATAATTTTGATATTTTGGTAAGTTATGTCGATATTATCTGTTACAAAATTAGATTTGGTTTTATAAACATAAGAAGCCGTGATGCCGGTATACAGTCGCCAAAATTTATATTTTTCGGGGGTGCTACCACGCCAACGGATTTCAAAAGGCAAATCAATTTTGTTTAACGAAAACGAATTGCTTTTATAGCTTATATTTTCCAAAATTTCATAAGCTACCTTACCGGTTTGTTCATCGACACTGACTCTCAAATTTTGAAAATAAGTTTCCCACGATAAACCTAAACCCAATCCTATACCAAGATTACGTCGTTCATTAAGCGGAATATCTCTGATGAAACCGAATTTTATATTATTGGAAAAACCGTTTTGTATCATATTTTCCGGCAAATTTTTTAACACAGTATAAGAAATGCCGAAATAAAATTGATCTTCAAGATAATGCGGGTCGGGTTTGTATAAAGAATCAACGGAAATGTTTTGTTGGGCTAAGCCTGTTATACTAAAAAATATCAAAAAATTAAAAAATATTTGTTTCATCTGTTTTTTATTTTAACATTATGGTTCCCTACAGCCGTCGGGATAACCTTTGATGATTAACATAATCATTAGGTTGTGTATTTAATGATTATTTTAATCATGTCGGTTTCATTGATTTATGAATAAATAATTGATTGAATGGTAAAATTACGATATTTCTTTTTTTAAATAAAATTTAATATTTTGATAAAAAAAATTAAGCTTTTAACTTTCAGTTAAATAAACTACCTTTGACGCATGAAAAACAATCTTATTTACGGCATACATCCGGTAATGGAAGCCATTAAATCCGGCAAGCAAATCGATAAAATTTTTCTTCAAAAAAACTTAAAAGGACCGGCGTCGCAAAACTTATTAAATCTGTTAAAAGAACAACAGATCAACTACAAAACCGTTCCCATTGAAAAACTTAACAAATTAACACGGGAGAATCATCAAGGGGTGGTAGCGTTTGTCGCTCCGGTCAAATTTGCCGGTTTAGAACAAGTTTTAGAAACCTTAACCAATCAAACCCGAACTTTTGTTTTGCTGGACGGCATTACAGACCCGCGCAATTTCGGTGCCATTATCAGAACTGCCGTTGCAACGGATGCTACCGGTATCATTTTTCCGGAAAATAACAGCGCGCCTGTTAATGAAGATACGGTCAAAACCTCAGCCGGTGGCGTGTTTAAAATACCTTTAATCCGGGTTAAGCATCTCAAAGATGCTATTTTCTTGCTTCAAGCACACGGTATTAAAATCGTTGCTGCAACTGAAAAAGCCTCACAATTGATATATGACACCGATTTAAAACAGGATATCGCCATTATTATGGGAAGCGAAGGCAAAGGTATTCATAAAAGTTTACTGGCGTTAAGTGATGAAAAAGTTAAATTACCCATGTCAGACCAAATCGATTCGCTAAATGTATCCGTTGCTTGTGGTGTGATATTGTATGAAGTGGTGCGACAACGTTTAAAATCTTAAAAAATTAAGGCTGAAACAAAAATAAAAGTGCCCCTATTTTTATAAGGACACTTTTCAACAAAAAATGTCAACATCAATTATAAATGAATGACTCTTACTGTGCCATTTGGCAATGTTAATGTCGCTTCTGCATCGCAAGTGCCATTGCCGAAATCCAGAACAGCTGTATGTCCGTTTTTGGTGATTTCAATTGTGCCGCTTACAAAATACCGGCAAGGCACTTCCCGTCTTAAAGGCGTAACAATTACAGCGTCCAACACTACACCATTACGACGGACAATATGCGAATTTCCGGTAATCAGAAAAACATCGTCGGTATGAGAAGGCGTTCCAAAGCCTTCTGCCCATTCTCTTGTTCTGGTTCCGGAACGGGAAGCCGTATCACCATTTGCAAAAGTCAAGGTAAAATCAAAATTGTGGGTTATTTGCGGATGACCGGCAGAATTTAATTCGCGGGTAAAATCAGAACTACCTTCTATCATTAGGTCATTGACATAAAACTGGTCAAAACTTACAGACCCGCTTATACTGTGCGCAGACATATCCCAATCGCGCGTAATGGCAACCGTGCCACGATACGTATTGCCGTTAGGCATTGTGCAGCCGTTAGCATCAAATTCCCAAGTAATCACAACCGATGTGCCGTTGCGAACAATTGTTTCCGTAACGCAAGACGGCAGGTTATGTGAACGGTTGGCTGAGTTGTCAAAAGCATAAATATCCATCATGTCCAAAATATCATCTGTTGCCACATCGGATACCACTACTTCTTTGGCTTCATCATCGGTGACAGTTGATGAATTTTCATCAGAATTTTGGTCTTTTTTACAGTTTTGCAAAACAATCATGCCAAATAAGGCTAAGAAAACGAAACTTAATTTTTTCATGGGTAATAATTTTTATGGTTTACAATGATTAGACTACCGGCTAGAAAAAAGGTTTAACCCATAATAAAATTCATTTTCAATTTTGTGCTAAGCATAAAATCATAAAATGGTGTATCTTTGTTAAATATTTGCCGTATAACATGGAATTAAATATCATTATAATTATTGGTCTGTTATTGCTTTCCGCTTTTTTTTCGGGTATGGAAATTGCTTTTGTCAGCGCTAACCGGGTGCAACTGGCATTGGATAAAAAATCTGATGGTATTGTTGGTAAAATTTTACAAAAATTAACCCAAAAACCTTCCGATTTTATCACCACTATGTTGGTAGGAAACAATGTGGCTTTGGTTATATATGGTTTTTTTACCGGCGATTTAATCGTCAAATACCTCAAACAGATTTGGCCGAGTATTGGTAATTTTAACGAATTGCTGTTGCAAACCGTTATCTCAACTTTAATTATTTTATTTACCGCCGAATTTTTACCTAAAGTTGTTTTTCAGTTGTATGCCAACAAGTTATTACGATTGTTTTCTGTTCCTGCATATATTATTTATGTGATTTTTTGGCCGGTTACCCAATTTATTCTACGCTTATCGGATGCCATTTTAAAATATTTTTTTAAAACCAAAACCGATGACGTGCAAGATGCCGTAACCAAAGTAGAATTAGCCAAATTTATATCGCAAAAACTGGAACATGCCGAACAACAAAACGGCGAAACGGATAAAGAGCTGGAAATACTCAACAACGCTTTGGATTTTGTCGATGTAAAAGCCCGTGAAATAATGATTCCCCGCACCGAAATAGTAGCGGTGGAAGACAATACTTCAATGGACGAATTAAAAGATAAATTCATCGAATCCGGTCTATCAAAAATCATTGTATATCATGACAATATAGACGATATTAGAGGTTATGTTCACGCATTTGAACTGTTTCAAAAACCCAAACGCATCAAATCCATCATCCGGGAAGTATTGTTTGTACCGGAAACCATTTCCATACACGAATTACTCAAACAAATGACCAAAACCAAAAAAAATATTGCCATTGTTTTAGATGAATACGGCGGCACTTCCGGATTGATAACCTTGGAAGATATAATTGAAGAAATTTTTGGTGATATAGAAGACGAACATGATAAAAATGAACGCTTCGAAAAACAATTGGACGAGCATACCTTTATTTTGTCAGGGCGTCATGAAATAGAAGACCTGAACAAAAAATACCATTTAGGTATACCGGAAGATGAAACCTATGAAACCTTAGGCGGTTATATCCTTTCAAAAATAGGTGAAATACCCCAAGAAAATGATGAATTTGATATCGACGACCAATTTCATATTAAAATAAACAAAGCCAATCAAAAACAGATTAAAAAAGTGGTCTTAACCAAATTGACAGACAAACATAAGATTTAATTTTGTTGAGCCATTAAATTTTTCATTTCCGATAAACGACGATTTCTATCCCAATCAAAAGTGCTCGAATGTTCAATGACATATTGTAGTATTTGCATGCCTTTTATCTGCAAAATGTCGTTACTCAACACTTGACCTTCTCCAAATAACAATTCGGCTAAAAGTTGCAACCGGGCAAAAACTTCTCCGGAATCATAATTTTCATTAAAAAAATTGGCAATTTCATCAGTTGAAAGCGCTACAAAAAAATCCCGTTTTTTGTTAAAATACTTCTGATATAAATCTTGAAATTCATCGGGATTGTAAGCATCATTGCCGGATTGAATTTTTGAAAATTTACGCATTAATGCTTCAAGTATTTGACCAATTTGACGTAAGATGTAATCTTTTCGTATCATATTTAATTTGAAATAATGACAAAATTATATTTTTTTATGACATCAAAAGCTTCATTACATCTTTTTGTTTTGATATATAATATAAAATGTATCTTTGTCATATGAATTTTGATGCTATTATAGGACAGGATTTTTTAAAAACGTATTTTCAAAAAATCATTTCATTAAACCGTATTCCGCATACGCAATTGTTTGTAGGCGATGAAGGCACGGGAACCCTACCTATGGCATTGGCATTTGCCAACCGGCTGCTTTGTGGTGATGATACAAATTGCCAAAACAAAGTCAACAAAATCATTCACCCTGATTTACATTTTGTTTTTCCGACAGCGGCATCAGGAAGCACAAAAAATATCAATAGCGACCATTTTTTACCGCAATGGCGGCAGTTTATAGCACAAAATCCTTATGCCGGTTTATATGATTGGATGCAATTTTTAAACCTTGCCAACAAACAAGGACAAATACGAGTGGCTGATGCCGAACAAATCATTAAAAAAGTATCCGTCAAACCCTACGAAGCCCGGTACAAAGTGTTTATTATTTGGATGGTTGAAAAAATGAATAATGAAACGGCCAATAAATTGTTGAAAATATTAGAAGAACCACCCGAAGACACCAAATTTATACTGATAGCCGAAAAAACAGACCATATTTTACCCACTATTCTCAGTCGTTGTCAAATACATCATTTCAATTTGATACCCGTTAAAACCATCCAAGACGCTTTGACAAAGCACTTTGACTTACAACCGGAACAAGCTTTAAAAGTAGCCCATCAAGCAAACGGCAATTGGCACAAAGCCATACAATTGGCAAAAGCTGAAAATACCGACGACGATTTTCAAAAACTATTTATAGAATGGGTGCGTGTAGCTTTTTCTGCCAAAACCGACAAACAAGCCATCCGCAAATTGATCATGTGGTCCGAAAAAATAGCCGGCGAAAATAGAGAAACCCAAAAACAATTTTTGGAATTTGCTTTGGAAACCTTTAGACAAGCCTTGCTGATAAATTATCAAAATTCGGATTTAGCTTACTATGATTTTAGCGCTAACAAATTTGATTTGAACAAATTAGCGCCTTTTATCCACTCCGGCAACATTCAAAACATTTACGAATCTGTTACCGATGCCCTTTATCATATTGAAAGAAATGCAAATCCGAAACTTATTTTTTTAAATTTATCAATAAATCTGACAAAATTTATACATAAGAAAGAAAAATCAATTTAGTTTTAACAGATTTTTTAATTATTCTTATATTTGCATCAGTGTATAAATTGTCACTATGAAAAGAATTCTTATTGTATTATTGATTTTAACGGGTTTTCAAACCTATTCTCAATTCGGATATAAAAAATTTTATATCTCCGCAGGTCTTACGGGGCAATATTTAACAGCTCCAAAATATACCGGTTATGATATTAACCTGACCGCCATTCCCCGCTACAATTTTGCACAGTTGGGACCGGAATCGACATTTTCAATTGAAGTCCGCCCTCAGATTGGCTTAGGATTTAGAAATTGGTATAAATACAGAGAATTTGATGACACCTTCCCTACCCGAATCAGCTATGCACTTCCGGTTTTGGTCAATTTTAATTGGGGACTAAACTCAGAAGAAAATTCATTATATTTGATAGGCTTATACCTTGGTGGCGGCTATAATTACAGCAATGTTTTTTCTGAAACGCCTCCGTATGATGCCGTTCACGGATTTGTAATTGACGGCGGCATCCATATCGATGGCGCTCCTATACCGCAAATCGGTTTTATGTATACTATTGGCAATGACGGCAGTCGTATTTATAGTTTCGGTTTCTACTACGATTTTTAGTCATCACCGGTTGCATACCAAGACGCATATTTAAGATAACTTTCGGCTATCCGTTGAATTTCGCCTTGCACCAATTCAGGGCTGATATCTTTTATTTTGAC
>JALVEJ010000249.1 GCA_027031025.1 Flavobacteriales bacterium
TCCCATAAAACCCCGAAAACCCTATAACCGAGATGATTTTGTTCAAGAAAAAGAAAATTTAGTCAATCTGTTTAGAAATAAAGGGGTCTATCACTTTCAACCCTCTTATGTCAATTTTGATTTGGTATATGACAGTCTCCCTGACAAGCATTTGATAGATGCTTATTTGAATATTCCCAACCGGACTATTACGACTCAAGACACGGTTTATACCGAGCCGTTTTTACCTTACCGGATTAAAAATGTCAATATTTATGTGTCAAAATCCAAAGAAATTGATGTTCGTCAAAAAAAAGATTCTGCTGTTTATGAAGGAATAAAAATCTATGGCATTAATGACCGCTTGCGCTATAAACCCAAATTATTAGCCCGATCGGTTTTTATCAAACCCGGACATCTGTTTAGCGATTTAGACCGTTTACGCACGCATCGTTTGTTGATGAGTTTGCAAAATTTTAAACAAGCTTATATTCAATATGATGAAAATAAGCAAGATACCACTTTGACCGCCAATATTTATCTGATTCCCGAAAAACGTTTTAGTTGGAAAGGTTCGGTTGATTTTACGCATTCCAATATTCACGATTTCGGCATCAAAGGCAGTATGTCGTTCAGTGCCAAAAATCTGTTTAAAGGAGCCGAAGTGCTTAATACTTCATTATATTTTATGACAGCTTCATCAAAAGGTCTAAACACGTCCGAACAACTTTTTGACGTCAATGAATTTGGCGCCGATGTCACCTTAAAATTTCCACGTTTGCTATTGCCCTTCGGATTGAGCAAATATATTCCCAAATATATGATGCCCAAAACTTATTTGACCTTTTTGTCCAATTCACAGACCAATATCGGTTTGGACAGAAGTAAGTATGCGGGTATTTTCGGCTTTGAATGGCGTCCTATCAAAGAGCGAAAGTTTAAGGTTGACCTGCTCAACTATATGTTTATTACCAATAAGAAAGCCTACAAATATTTTGAAATTTATACGCTGGCTTTTAAACAAGTGCAAGACATTGCCCGGCAATTGGGACAAACACTTAATGCGCCGGAAGCTGCTGATGCTTACATCAATTCATTGCTACAAGATGCCAATTTTGCCACAACCCACCCCGATATTTTCCGGCAACTTAAAACCATTAAAGAACGCGAAAAACGTATTACGCAAAACATTTTTATTTTGAGTCATAAATTTGATTTCTATTATGATAGTCGTAAGCATCCTCTTCAACCCGATTTTTATTTATTCAATTCAACTTTTGAGTTAGCAGGCGGTTTGTTGAGCACTTTAAAAAGCACCTTAAACCAAAATGAATACGGACAATATACCGTCAATAATGTGCCCTATGCCGAATATATTAGAACCGATTTGAGCTTTATCAAACACTGGCAATTGCACAAAGAGCATATTTTGGCTTACAGAGCTTTTATAGGTTATGCCGCTCCTTACGGCAACTCTGAAAGTGTGCCATTTGTGTCGAGCTACTTTGCAGGTGGTTCTAATGATATCAGAGGGTGGCGGGCTTATTCATTGGGGCCCGGTTCAACGGGTGGACCAAATGAATTTAACGAAGCAAATTTTAAATTAACCACCAATCTGGAATACCGCTTTCCAATAGCCGGCTATTTCAAAGGCGCTTTATTTGCAGATGCCGGCAACATTTGGAATATAAACAATGGCGAAACCGACCCTAAAAGCAGGTTTGCAGGCTTGCAATCGTTAAAAGATATTGCTATTGCCAGTGGTTTTGGTTTACGAATAGATTTTACCTATTTTATCATCCGGTTTGATTTGGCATATAAAATCTATGATCCGTCTAAAACCGGTCAAGACCGTTGGATAGACTTGAAAAATACCAAATTAACTGATGGCGTTTTAAATATCGGTATCAGTTATCCGTTTTAATTGGAACAAAATATTTGAAAAATTCTCTTATGAAAAACACAATAATCATTGTTAGCCTGTTAATTTGGCAATTCACCGGAGCGCAATTACATAAACTTCTTGTCAAACCGCCGTATTATATCAAAACCGTCAAACTGGATGACGGTAAACAACCGGTTTCATCACCCATCATTGAATTGGGACACCGAATTGACTTTTCTTTTGACGATTTGCAAGCCGACGAAAAGGAATATTCCTATAAAATTCTGCGATTTGACGAAAACTGGCAATCGAGCATTTTAAACGAGTCGGAATATATTGACGGATTTGCTTCAAGCATCATTACCGATATTACCAGTTCAACCGGCACGCTGCAATCTTATACCCATTATCATTTGATATTGCCCAATGAGGATACACGGATTTTATTATCCGGTAATTATCTTTTACAAGTTTTGGATGATGATGAAAATGTGGTATTTAGTAAGCCGTTTATTTTGTATCAAAAAGACATCAATGTTGGTGTGCAGGTCAAATGGCCAACCGATGTGTCTATAAAAGACCGGATGCAATTTATTGATTTTTCTTTGTATGTTTCCGGTTATACGATACAAAATGAAAGTGAAAACCTCTTGGTCAAAATTTTTCAAAACAATGATATTAACCGTAGTGTGAATTTTAGGCAACCCACTTTTTACAAAGGCGCCGAATGGGTTTATCATTATCCGCATAAAGCTTTGTTTGAAGGCATAAATGAATTCCGGCGTTTTGAATGTAAAGATGTTCGCGGCTATAATTACGGCATCGCATACAAGGAATTAACCGATAAACTCTATGATTTTTACACTTATGCCGCCTTGCCTCGAACCCATTATTCTTATTATAAAGATATTGACGGCTGTTATATTTTAAATTCCGTTCAAGCCTATGACGATGTTAATGCCGAAGCAGAATATGTCAAAGTGCATTTTATCTATCAAGGCGATTTGAATGAATCCGAAAATATTTATGTTATCGGGCGTTTTAATGATTTTTCGGCTGATGAGTCATCGAAGCTAAATTATAATGACGAAACCCGTGTTTATGAGAATGTGCAATTACTCAAACAAGGTTATTATGACTATATGTTTGTGACAAAAGATGCCGGCGGGCAAATTGACCGGACAGCTATTGAAGGCAGTTTTGCCCAAACAGAAAACATTTACAAAGTTTTGGTTTACTACAAAGCCCCAGGAGCGCGTTATACAAAAGTTATTGGCTATGGCGAGGCTTCATCTGACGATATTAGGTAGTAAGAAGGAATAAAGATGCCTCGTTAGGCTTTAGAATGATACGATTGTCTTTTTGAAGGAGGAACGACTGAGAAATCTTAATATCGAAATGGAGATTTCTCTCCCTACTTTCGTATGGGGGAAATAACAGCAAAACGTTCAAAAAAACACAGGACATAAAAAACCACCTGAAATTTTCAAGCGGTTATTTTTACAATTTTAAAAGCAAACCTATTTAATATATTCTACTTCTTTCTTTTTTTCGGTAGTTAAAAATTTGGTAAAACCTTGAGCAATCATCCATTTATCGCTATATATTTTACCCATGTATCTAGAGCCATGATCGGGGAAAATAATGACAACATGACTATCTTCATCAAAAAAACCGGCTTTGTCGTACAAATGAGCAGCTTCCAAAGCGGCGCCACTGGTATAGCCGGCAAAAATGCCTTCCATAAGCGCTAATTGTCTAGCTTTATAAGCGGCATTTTCATCGGTAACTTTCATAAATGCATCAATTAAGTCAAAATCGGTTGCCGTCGGGATTAAATTTTTACCTAAGCCTTCTATTCGATACGAATAAATTTCATTGGGGTCGAACACACCGGTTTCATGATACTTTTTTAAAGCGGAACCGTAAGCATCAACACCAAGAATTTGAATATCCGGATTTTTTTCTTTCAAATAACGGGCAATACCCGAAATAGTCCCTCCGGTAGCGGCACAGGCAATAACATGCGTTACTTTACCTTCGGTTTGTTCCCATATTTCAACACCGGATGAAAAATAATGTGCTTTAATGTTTAGCTCATTAAAATATTGATTAACATAAAGCGAACCGGGATTTTCTTCATGCAAACGTTGGGCTACGGAATAGTAAGAACGCGGATCTTCGGCAGGCACTTCGGAAGGACACACATAGACTTCGGCACCCATGGTTCTAAGCATGTTAATTTTGTCTTCGGTAGCTTTGTCTTTTACGGCTAACATAACTTTGTAACCGCGAACCGCTCCAAGCATCGCCAAACTGAAACCGGTGTTTCCCGAAGTCGTTTCGATAATGGTATCACCGGGCTTGATAAGTCCTTCTTCTTCTGCTTTATCTATGATATATTTGGCAATTCTGTCTTTGACCGAATCACCGGGATTAAAAGATTCCAGTTTGCCGTAAAAATGACCGGTTAAACCTTCCGTAACTTTGTTTAATCTGACCAAAGGCGTATCGCCTATCAGTTCCAGCACATTGTCAACAATCTTAGGATTATTTTTCATCTGTTACCAATTTTATTCTTTGTTGTTTTGCAGTCATGTCAATGCATAAACTATGCAAAAGTAAAAATTTTTGTCGAATAATTGGGTAATTTGTGTTACAAGTTTTAATTTTCGGTTTTTTTTCGCTGCAATATTTGTTTACCGGTAATGATTAGCATAACCCCAAAAATCGATAAAACACCACCGATAATTTGTATTTGTCCGGGAATTTTTTTGAAATATAAATAACTTCCAATCAGCACAAAAAGCCCTTTGGTTGAGGATAAAATGACTTTGCGGCTGACTTCTATATATTTTATGGCATACAAGCCAGCAGTTGCTGTCAAAAACGGGCCTAAAAAAGCGCCTATCAATACATTTTTTAAAGCAGATTCTGAAATGTGAAAAGACAAATCTTGCCATGTCATCATCAATAAAGAAAATAAAAACAAGAAAGTGGTCCGGTTGATAGTCAGTAAGATAGGCGAAAATTTTGAAACGTTTAATTTCATCAGAATAGCACTAGTCGCTCCAAATAAAGCAAACAGCAAGATATAAATACTTCCATCAATAAACATATCTTCCGGCTTAATCCATTTGGGGTTATAACTCAACAAAAAAGCAGCTGCTAAGGTAAGGATAATTCCGGTAATTTCCATTTTGTTAAAACGTTCTTTGAGAATAAAAAAACCGAGCATCAAAACAAAAACCGGTGTTAAATTACCCATAAAAGCGACAATTGCCGGATTGGGCATAGCATTGATAGCTTTAAAAAAGAAAGTGGTCGAAGCTATTTCGATAAAACCAAACAAAATCAGTAGTAAAAAATCTCGTTTTGAAAATTCTTTTACCTTATGAAAAGACTTTTGGCGCAACGCCAATAACAAACTCAATATCAAACCGGTAGCAAACCAATAAAAACCAAATTGAGGCAGTTTTAGCTCTTGTAAAGCCGCTTTACTGAAAATATAGACATTGGACATAGCTAATACACCAATCAAAGTAAAGAAATAGCCTTTGGTTTTATCGGGGAGTGTTTGCCAAATTTTTTTCATCAATAAGATTTGTTTTCATTGCAAAGAAACAAAATTATGAACACATTTTTAATCATTGTTATCCTATAAAATTCTTATTTTTGCTCATATCTTTGCAATTTATGAATTTGCTAATGCAAAGATAAAAGATAATAGCGAGGGGCGATTTTTTCAAACCTCGCTTTTTCTAAAAATTTATAGTTTTACCGGACAACAATGATTGAAAATAAAAATATATCTTATGATGTCATTCAACTTTTTTCAATTAACGGTTTACTTTTGTTAGAACAAAAAAAATCATTCAAGCAATATTATTGACATTTCCAATCTAAATAAGGGGCTATATTTGGTTAAGATAATAAACAGTACTAATAATAATCAGGTTATAAAAAAACTTATGATTAAATAGGCTCAGCACATCGCTTCCGAGCAATAAATCCTCATTTCATCAAATTAAAAGTAGCGATATTATATGTAGCAACAAATAAACATTAAATTGACAGGTATTTTATGAATCACGATCAATCTTCATTTCCTCAAATAATCATTGCCAGCACTTCAACGGTTTACGGCGGCAGCTATTTGGATTATCTTACTGATGAACTAACAGAACATTTTAAAGATGTTGATGAATTGTTGTTTATTCCTTATGCACGTCCTAGCGGTTTAACGCATGAGGCATATACCGATGTGGCCCGTCGTTATTTTGAAAAACTGAACATCAAAGTCAAAGGTATTCATGAATATGAAAATCCCACTATTGCTATTAAACAAGCACAAGCTGTTTTTACCGGTGGCGGTAATACATTTGTATTGGTTAATGAATTGTATGAACAAGATTTGTTTCCTGTTTTGCGTCAAAGAATATTAGACGGCATGCCATATTTAGGCACCAGTGCAGGCTCTAATATCACCGGACAAAGCATGCAGACCACTAATGATATGCCCATAGTCCGTGTCCCAAGCTACCAAACTTTGGGTATTTTTCCGTTTAATATCAATCCGCATTACTTGGACCCGGCACCGGATTTACTCAAACATATGGGCGAAACCAGAGATACGCGATTGAAGGAATACTTGCATTTCAATACGATTCCGGTTATTGCTTTGCGTGAAGGTAGTTATATACAAACAATTGATAATCAATGGTTACTTAAAGGTAAACTGCCGGCTAGGATTTATTTCTCTTTGGAAGATATCAGAGAAGTTGAAAGTGGGACGGATATTAAAAACTTTTTCTTATAATTTGTAAATTAAAATTTTATAAGACCTGCCTAGCAGGTTATAAAAACCTACCAGATCAAGTTTTTTTACAAGACCTACTAGGTTTTCGAAACCTAGTAGGTCTAAATATATTTTACAAATTGGAACTATCAAAAATCAAAGGCAACAAATCGTGTAAAGAATCTGATTTATAGATTTTTCCGACTTCTCCCATAAAGTAGATTTCGATATTTTGATCTTGTTTTATTTCATATTCGGCTATGGCTTGCCGGCAAGCACCACAAGGCGGAATAGGTTGGTCTAATTGGTGATTTTCAGACCGGGCGGTAATCGCCATTTGCAATATTTTTTGATCCGGATATTGTGAGCCGGCTGCCCAAATAGCCACTCGTTCGGCACACATACCGGAAGGATAAGCGGCATTTTCTTGATTATTGCCGGTTACAACTATATCATTTTCCAGCATCAAAGCAGCCCCCACTCTAAAATGAGAATATGGCGCATAAGCCATTTCTCTGATGGCTACGGCTTGCGCCATTAATTTTTGTATGTTTTCCGGCAATTCGTTTAGGTCATTATACACCGTAATTTCCGAATATAATTTAATTTTTTCCACTGTTTTAAGTTTAGTTGATATCGGCTCAACTTGATGATTATTTATCTGTCTTTTCCGTATTGCCTTTTTTGGCAAATTCATCAATATTAAAAGTTAATGAAAAACGCATGGTATTATCCAAAGGCGAACGTAATTTGCCCATTGAAAACAAGTAAGATAAGTCAATAATCATATAATTATATTTGAAACCGGCACCTACGGTAAAATATTTCCTTTTTCCTTTAATTTCGCTTTCATGAAAATAACCGGCTCGCATAGAGAATGCGTCCAAATAGGTATATTCGGTTCCTAATGACCATTGGAATTCTTTTAATTCTTCGCTAAAACCACCGGGGGCATCCCCAAAGGATTGAAAAATACCGGTCATCCAATTAACATTGTCATCTTTCCCTTTGATAATATTACCATTAGCGTCACGAACAGGAGGCGTTGGCACTAATAACTTGTTGGTTTCAAAGGTTACACCGACGGTATTATATTCATCCATGATAAAATCAAATCCGGCGCCCAGTTTTAAATTGGTCGGTAAAAAGTCTCCTTCATCACTTCTGTAATATTTGATTTTAGGTCCCAAATTTTGTAGGTTGAAACCAAACCGGTAACGTCCTTCAAAGTCTTTAAAATCAATGGGGTCAGATTGGTAATATCCGGAAAGGTCTACGGCAAAACTTTTAGCGGCTGTTGCATCATCGTTGCCGGTTCCGAGTTTTAAATCGGATAAGATAAATCGCATGGTAACCCCCATTGAAAAGGCTTTGGATAGTTTCAAGGCGTAAGAGCCATCGACATAAAACTCATTGGGCGAAACGGTTCCGGTGTAATTACCGGCAAAATCGGTCAGGTCAATATCACCCAATCCGAAATATTTGACACTAACCCCAAATGCGCTCCTATCATTGAGTTTGTTATAATAGGTTCCATTGATAATTTTAATATCGTTGACTAACTGACTCAAGTAAGGTGTGTAACTAAATGCAAAACCCATTTTACTGTCTATTAAAACGTATTTGGAAGGATTCCAAAACTGCGAAAAAGCATCGGGTGTGGTAGCCACCCCCATATCGCCCATACCAGACCCGCGGGCATCACTGGATATCAACATAAAGGGGACAGCAGTTGTTATGACACGTGAATCATTGGTTTGTGCGGTTAATTTAAAGCCAATCAGTAAGAGTAAGAAAAGTATATGATTGTGTTTCATTCTGTTTAAAATTTAAAGGATTACAAATTTACAATTATTTATTATAAGATGACTAATTTTTCAATTTTTTGTGCGGTTTTACCCGATGGTGTTCGGACACTTAATTTATAAACATAAACGCCTTTTGCCAATTTGTTACCGAAATTATCGCGTCCGTCCCATGTAATATCTCTTGATAAAAAACCATCAGAGATGACCGTTTGCCGGTGTTGCCAAACCAGCTTACCACTAATGGTATAGACTTGTACCATAACATCCAGATTTTCAAAAGGATGATTGTGGTTAAACCAGAATTCTGTATAATCGGTGAAGGGATTGGGGTAATTTAAAACATGTTCTAATTGAATATCTGTATTTTCTACAACTTGGAACGTCAATTCAGCCGTTCCGGAATTGTTATAAACATCCCAAGCTTTAATATGTAAAGTATGCCAACCTGGTTTGAGGTTAAACAAGCGGTAACGCACATTGCCCCGTTGGTAGGTATTGTTTTCGGTTTCGTAAAAATCGTTTAACACATACACATCGGTTTGATTATCATCCAAATAAGCGGTAATATCATGCCCAATTCCACCAATGGTATTGATACCGTTTTCATCATACAAATCAAGTAATAAATACGGATTGGCATCGGTTATGCCACCGGAGACAAAATTACGGTCATTCATAAAAGCTTTGATAACCGGCGGCTTATGGTCTTCTGCGGCATTTTCATCAACCCCACCGACAATAATAGATTCGTCATAGCCTATTTTTTCTTCGGTATCATTGACGGCATAAAAACTTATTCGTCCTTTGCCATAAGCCAAATCAATATCTTTGGGGACTACAAATTCAAACGTAAATCTACCATTAGTTACATCGGCTTTACCTTGAAATAGTTTTGGCCCTAACTTTTCAAATTGCAAGCTAAAATCGTTATTATCATTATCGAGCACTTCATCCATTTGATATTTATCAAAAACTATGGGATTGACAATACCATTAAACCCTGACATTAAATTGCCGGAAGCGTCTTGAATTTCGCCCTTGATAATGATATGTTTTAAGGCTTTAAGCGTATCAGTTGGTTTGTTGTTGACCGAATTTAATACTATTTTTGGTTTACCAAAACCCAGCTCGAAACCCGGATCACCCAAAAAAGCAATATTAAATTTTCCCGTACCGGCACCGGTATATATTTTAGCCATACGGAGGGCTTCTGCCGGATTTCTGATAATTTCGCCGTTCATATTATTTCCCAGTCCGAACAAAGCATCATAAAAGTCGGTATTCATACTTTTGGCATTGGACGTCCATATTTCTCTGATAGTTGACACCATTTCCAACACACCACCTTTGTCATTCCACAATAAATGTTCGGCTGCTGTTTCACGGGTAGGGTCATCAAAACGGGCAAATTCGCAAGTCATGGTCGTCATTAAAGGCAATCTGTCAAAATTGTGTAATTTTACAACATCTTCCATAGTCAGCATGCGTTCGTGGCTCAATGCTACTTGATTGCCATGTCCGATATAGGCTAATATCAAAGTGCCTTTTTCAAATTGGTTAAACAAATCACGCTTAGCGTCCGGATACCTTGCGCCTCCCGGCGTATTTATCTGCAAATAAGCATCTTGATAAATTTTTAATACGTTAAACTCCGGATGTGTTTGTTTTAATTTTTGCGCAATAGCTTCCGTATTGGTCACAAAAGACGTGTCTCCCGCATGACCGGGGTCGGCATCATCTGACCAAAGTGTGATAAAGGTGCGCCAGTTACGTTTCGTGTCTTCTGACAAATAATGTTGGTATTTATGATATAAAATCTCGGCTTCACGCCTGTCACGAACCAACAATCTTCCTACCGCAATATCGGGTTTTTCTGCTGCACTGGTCAGCAAGCCTTCATTATCATCCATCATTACAAAAAAATCGTCGGAACCGACGGTGTTCACCAAATCAAAACTCTTTAAACTTTCAAAAATTGGCACAATATTGCTGTTTTGACCATTAGTTAAAAGATTTTCGGGTATGACATTTTTAAAATCATTGGAAGCGTCACCGAATAACATCAAAAATTTCAATTTTTTATCGGGCGCTGAGGCATTATTGTAGACATATTTTACCATATTTCGAATAGCCGCCACATCTTGTTGACTGTTGCCGAATTCATTATAAATTTGTTTTAATTTGGCAACATAAACATTCATACCTCTTTGCCGGTGCATGTCGGCAAATTTTTTAGCTTCGTCATATAAAAATGAAGGGGTTACAATGATATAGTCTAAATCTTGAAACTGTCCGGTGTGATAAAACAAATCACGATGTAAATTTTGATTAGGTTGTAGCGGATTGTCCACTTTTTCGGGCGTATAATAATCATTTTTATCAACAGCAACAAAGCGTTTCCGGTCTTGTTTTAAAAATTTGATATCAAAGCTATTTTGCGTATTGTTAACATAAGCCGGATTGTAAATATCGGTTATATCCCAAACGCGGGTTATATTGGCAGCATTGTTAAAATGATAGGCGGCAACACCGGATCCTGTATCGGCATCGGGATGATGAAAGCGGAATTGTTTTCCACTTTGTTCCAAACGGCAATATGCTTTAAGGATAATATATTCCATATACAGATGCGCATCAAAAAAACCATTATTATTATAGGTTACATTAACACTGACAGGTTCATTGGGAGTTGTTACATAACCGAACACCTCAGCATCAGTTCCTAATGAATACGTGCCAATGGTGCTAAACACTTTTTGTCCCACATTTTGTCCGTTAACCTTAACCGAAAAGACCGTGCTTCCTTTATTTGTTGCCGCTTTTACTTTGTAATAAATGGGTTTGGAAGTATCTCTGTTATTAAAATTAAATTCAACTGTTTTGTTATTATTGTCATTAAGGTCTAATGGTTCGTCAAAAACTTTGCGTCCCATATTGGTAAATATGTATTTATCGCGTTCGTAAAATTTGTAGGCGCGGTATTGGTCAAAAGTTTCAACCGGCGTTCCCGAAGGAGCTTGATAGGCTTGTATACGCTTGCCGTTTTGATCGTCAATCTGGATGAAATAATAGGTGTTTTCCGTATAAATATTGAGGTTTGAATCGTATTCATCCGACCATTCTTTATCACTTTGGGCATAAAAAAGAATATAATCGCTATCGTCAAAACTACCGTCTTGTTCTCCTACAACTTCAATGGCTAATTCGGCAATATCTTCGGGATATGGTGTGCTGTTTTTCAGGGGCATGACTTTGCCGCCGTTACCAAAAATTTTGAGTTTACGAGGATCTAAATTGTTGACATCAAGACCTAAACTCTTTAAAAAAGATTTGCTCAACTTATAAACCCCGGATTGGTCAATCTTAAATTTATACCATTTGCCGGTTGCCCAACGGCTATCATATATATTTTGCGTTTGCGTGCGACGGCTTTGGTTTGAATAGGCAAATTGCACGTCAAAAGCATCGAGTTTGTAGTAACGTCCGTTTTTTTTGATAATGGCATTGATTTCAAAAGTAGCATAAATATCATCACGGGCATAAGAGGTTTTTAATATCGGTTGAAACTCAGCTTTTAACGCCTTCAATTTAAGTTTTCTGACCAGTCCGGCATCAATTGGACTAAATTTTACATTGTGCAATTTAACGGATTTACTGTCAATCATAGCTGGCGTATGCCAAACTTGCGAAAACATGATATTCTCGGGGGAGTATTGATAGTTTTTTGACTGAAACAATATCATTTCATCCGGTTGAATATTCCGTTTCATTTGTTGAGAATCCAATTGCCAATTAATGTCAAAATGCTTGGACTGACTCCAAACATTAAGGGTGGCTACAATAAAAATGTAGAAAAATATTTTTTTCATAGTTCACTATAAACGATTAGTGGTGCTAAATTATTGCAAGATAATAATTTTTTGCAGGGCGCCAATCATTTTGTAATTTTGTCGTCAAAATAAGTTTTATGAAAAGGATTTGTAAGAAATTGATTTTAAGTATTTTAGCCATTTTAACATTTTTGACGGCATGTCAAAACAAAAATCCGCTGAAAGTAGATGTGTCAAAAATTCCGGTGCAAGTATCTATTTTGCGCTTTGACCGTGATTTTTACGGACAATCGCCTTCAAAACTACCGGAAATCAAGCAAAAATATCCTTTTATGTTTCCGCCGCGTGTTCCGGATAGTATCTGGACCAAGAAAATGCAAGATTCGTTATTGTTGGATTTAAAAACGCAAGTGGATAGTGTATTCCCCAATTTAAAACCTTATAAACCGGCCATAACAGATGTTTATAAACACATCAAATATTATTTTCCTAAATTTATAACCCCTAAAATCATCACGCTTTATTCCGATTGGAATTACTTAAAGAAAGCCGTCTATGTTGATAGTTTACAATTGTTATCGTTGGATAATTTTCTGGGGACAAATAATCGTATTTACAAAGGTATTCCGCAGTATATCAAACAAAATATGAATCCGGAAAATATGCCGGTTGCCATTGCCGAGAGTATTGCCGAAAGTCAAGTGCCTCCCTCTCGAAGTAAAAGTTTTTTGGCAAAAATGATCAATTATGGTAAACAATTATATTTACTCGATGCTTATTTGCCGGAAACCCCGGATAGCTTAAAAATCGGCTATTCTGCTAAGAAAATGCAATGGGCAAAAGACAATGAAGAAGGTGTATGGCAATATTTTATTGATAGAGAGTTGTTATACAGCACTTTGTCAAATCTGGATATGCGCTTTTTAAATTTGGCGCCTTACAGCAAATTTTACAGCGAACAAGACATGGAAAGTCCCGGATACATAGGGCGGTATATCGGTTGGCAAATTGTTCGTTCGTTTATGCAAAAAAATAAAGTATCTTTGCAAAAAATGATTCACACACCGGAAGAAGATATTTTTAAAAAATCAAAATATAAACCAAGAAAATAATGGCAATTAAACACCAAAGTAAAGTGATATTTGAAGTTAGTTTGGATGAAAATCGAATCCCTGAAAAGATGAGTTGGTCTGCCGATGATGCCGGTATTACAAACGAACCGGCGGAAGCGTTAATGATTTCGGTTTGGAACGACGATAAAAAAGAAACCTTGCGCATGGATTTGTGGACCAAAGAGATGAAACTCAAAGAAATGCAAGTCTTTTTTTACCAAACTTTGAAATCAATGGCTGATGTATATCGCAGAGCAACCAACGATGACAAAATGGCGGATACCATGTTAGATTTTGTAGATTATTTTCATGAGAAACTGGAATTGGATAAGTTTACCGGAGAACAGTAGTGGAAAGTGCAAATTAGATAAGAGATAATTGAAAATAAACCACATAAGACACATAAGGACACAAAAGATAAATCTTATATGACTTATATGCCTTATGTGGTTCAAAAAAGCAACTCATTCATACCACAATTCCTTAAATTACATGCAGAAACAAAATATGAAGCAGCAATAGAACTTCAAAAAAACTAGGATTCTATGAAGTAGTATTAATTCATCAGTTCATCAATATCATCAATTTTTCAAATAACCAGATAAACATATCACCAATGATACAAGAAATAGATAAATATCTCAAAGAAGTAGCCGGTTTTACGGCAAAAGACCTCAAAGCAGTAGAGGACTTTCGTATTAAATTTTTGGGTAAAAAAGGCATTTTAAATCAATTGTTTGCAGAATTTAAAAATGTACCAAATGAAGAAAAAAGGATTTACGGTCAGAAAATCAATCAACTGAAACAAGCCGCGACCGAAAAAGTTAAGCAATTAAAAGAACAGCTTGAAAATAGCGTTGAAGAAAGCACCTCGGCATTGGACTTGACCCGCCCGGGCTATCCGGTTGAAATTGGTAGCAGACATCCTATATCTATTGTTAAAAACCAAATTATAGATATTTTTAAACGCATCGGGTTTAATGTATCCGAAGGACCCGAAATAGAAGATGATTGGCATAATTTTACCGCCTTAAATTTGCCGGAATATCACCCGGCGCGCGATATGCAAGACACCTTCTTTTTGCAACAAAATCCGGATTGGCTATTGCGTACACATACCTCGTCGGTACAAACACGATATATGGAGGCGCATCAACCGCCGATTCGCACCATTTCACCCGGACGGGTGTATCGCAACGAGGATATTTCCGCGCGTTCGCATTGTATTTTTCATCAAGTAGAAGGTTTATACATTGATAAAGGGGTTAGCTTTGCCGACCTGAAACAAACTTTGCTCTATTTTACCAAAGAGATGTTTGGCAAGAGCAAAATCCGCTTGCGTCCCTCCTACTTCCCCTTTACCGAACCCAGCGCCGAAGTGGATATTTATTGGGGCTTGGAAACCGAAACTGATTATCGTATCACCAAAGGTACCGGTTGGCTGGAAATTATGGGCGCCGGTATGGTGGATCCTAACGTGTTGAAAAACATGAATATAGATCCCGAAGAATATACAGGCTTCGCTTTCGGTATGGGTATTGAACGTATCGCTATGCTTCTGTATCAAATCCCCGATATTCGTATGTTTTATGAAAATGATATGAAGTTTTTGGAACAGTTTAAACCGGTGGTGTAGAAACTTTAATGAAAGAGAAATACAAATATTGGGTTTTATAAAATATTGAACATCATAACATCACATTAACCTTGTTACCGATGTCTAAAATCCCTGCCTAATTTCTTTAAAAGTCTTATCTACAAGTAGAAATTTTATGCTCATCAAAAAGATTCTTTCATTTTTTCATAAAAATCAATACACTAAAACAACCGGTAAAGCTACGCAAAACGAAACAAATTCTGATATGAAAAAATTCCTCATAGTCGGGTTGGGTAACCCCGGTCCCGAATACAAATACACCCGCCATAATATCGGTTTTTTGATAGCTGACAGGTTAGTTGACAAATTGAAAACTGATTTTAAAACCGAACGCTATGGCGAGGTGGCAAAAGCCAATTATCGCGGTAAACGTTTTATTATTGTAAAGCCGTCAACTTATATGAATTTAAGCGGCAAAGCCGTCCGGTATTGGTTAGAAAAAGAAAAAATTGACAAAAATAACTTGATGGTATTAACTGACGATGTCAATCTGGATTTCGGCACCATTCGTATCCGCCCCAAAGGTAGCGATGGCGGGCATAACGGGTTAAAAAGTATCCAGGAATTAATTGGAAGCAATCAATACCCACGCTTGCGTTTCGGTATCGGGAAAGACTATCCCAAAGGCGGTCAAGTAGATTACGTATTGGGCAAATGGACATCCGAACAAATGGAACAACTACCGGAATTAACCGATAAAGCCGCTGAGGCTGTTATCAATTTTGCCCAAGAAGGGCTGCAACGCACCATGAATAAATTTAATACTAAATCTCAAAAAAAATCAGATCAACAAGATAACAATTCAGATCAACAAGATAACAATTAGGTTCAAGAATCATATATTATTAAAATAATACCGATGACTGTCGGGGTATTATCATTTGAGGTATTAGAAATAGAGCCATAAAAAATATGGTGCGTTTGCCCTGTTTTGACTGAAAAAATACACAAAAGATCAAGTATTTACTTTATTATTAACCGATAAAAATTTCTATTTTTACAACGCTTTGGGCAGTAATTTATAAAAATACAAATATATTGACAGTTTTCATTTCTATTAGGGACAAATCTCTCAATAGGACATTCCTGCTGAACTATCTGATAAGTATCAACTCTCAATCAATGTTTTAGCTTTGGCAATAGCTTTATCCAATCCTCCGGGATTTTTACCGCCTGCCGTAGCAAAAAACGGCTGACCGCCCCCACTACCTTGAATCTCTTTGGCAATCTCTCGTACTATTTTACCGGCGTTCAAATCTTTTTTAGCCACTAAATTTTTTGAAACATAAACACTGATAATAGCTTTACCGTTTTGTGCCGAACCGATAACTGCTACAATATTGTCTTTATTCTTACCTAGAGAAAATAATAAATCTTTGATAGTGGCACTATCCAAATCCAGTTTTTTACCCAAAAATTGAATGTCACCCACAGTTTCAAATTCATTTTGTAATTTTTCTTGCAAGAAGTACGCTTTTTCCTTTTTCAGTTGCTCTATTTCTTTGCGCATTTTCTGATTGTCAGCTTGCATATTTTCAATGGTTTGCCGCAAATCAGTCGGGTGTTTCAACATTTTTTTAATAGCCGTCAACTGTGCATCCTGTTTTTTAAAGTAATCTTTAACGGCATCTCCGGTAATAGCTTCAATACGACGCACGCCGGAAGCAATAGCACTTTCACTTAATATTTTAAATTGCCAAATATCATTAGTGTTTTCAACATGTGTCCCGCCACATAGTTCCGCATGCTTGCCAAATTTTATCATTCTAACCGTATCACCGTATTTTTCACCGAACAAAGCCATAGCACCTTCTTCAAGCGCTTGTGTAATAGGAATATTTCTTTTTTCGACCAACGCCAATTTTTCTTTGATACGGGCATTGACCAAATCTTCTACTTTCTTGATTTCTTCATCGGTCATTTTGCTAAAATGCGAAAAGTCAAAACGCAAATGTGTCGGTGCTACCAACGAACCTTTTTGCTCGACATGAGTTCCTAAAACTTCCCGCAAAGCTTGATGCAACAAGTGGGTAGCCGAGTGGTTAGCAGCTGTCTTTGCCCGACTGTCTTTATCAACTACCGCTTTAAAAGTGCCTTCGGGATGTTTAGGTAAAGTTTTGGCAATATGAACAATCAGGTTGTTTTCCTTTTTGGTGTCAAGAATATGAACAATTTCGCCGTTTTCAGCTTCCAAATACCCGCGGTCGCCAACTTGTCCGCCACCTTCGGGGTAAAAAGGCGTCAAATTAAAGACCAATTGGTATAAATCACCATCTTTTTTACTACTGACTTTTCTGTATTTGGTAATTTTAACCGGTGTTTCCAAGGTATCATATCCCACAAATTCTTCTTCGTCATCTTCTCTGATAATGACCCAATCGTCAGTGGTGATACCGGCTGCCGATTTAGAACGTTTTTTTTGTTTGTCCATTTCAACTTCAAACTCTTTTTCGTCAAAGTCAAAGCCTTTTTCTCGTAAAATCAAGGCAGTCAAATCTTTTGGAAATCCAAAGGTATCATAGAGTTCAAAAACTTTGGCTCCCGGAATTGTTTTGTCTTTGGCTGTTTCAATCATCCGGTTGAGCAATACCAAACCTTGTTCCAATGTTCTTAAAAACGACTGTTCTTCTTCACGGATAACATTGGTTATAAGGTTTTCCTGCTTTTTGAGTTCGGGAAATGCTTCACCCATTGTATTAACCAAAGTAGGAATCAATTTGTAAATAAATGCCTGTTTTAAATCTAAAAACGTAAAGCCGTAACGGATGGCACGTCTCAAAATACGGCGAATAACGTAGCCTGCTCCGGTATTGGAAGGCAATTGTCCGTCTGCTATTGAAAATGCAACCGCTCTAATATGGTCGGCAACGACACGCATAGCTATGTCAACCGCTTCGTTTTTTCCATAAATTTTTCCTGAAAGATTCTCAATTTCTTTGATAATCGGCACAAAAATATCTGTATCGTAATTCGATTTTTTACCTTGTAAAACCATAGTCAGACGTTCAAATCCCATACCCGTATCGATATGTCTGTCCGGTAAACGTTCCAAGCTGCCGTCGGCTTTGCGATTAAATTCGATAAAAACTAAATTCCATATTTCAATCACTTCCGGATGGTCTTTATTGACTAAGTCCTTACCGGGAATTTTGGCTTTTTCTGCCTCAGAACGCAAGTCAACATGAATCTCGGATGAAGGTCCACAAGGTCCGGTTGCGCCCATTTCCCAAAAATTATCTTTTTTGTTGCCGAGTAAAATGCGTTCTTCAGGAATGTGTGCCTTCCAAAAATTATAGGCTTCCGTATCTTTTTCCAGTCCTTCTTGTTCAGCGCCTTCAAAAATCGTTACATATAAATTATTAGGATCAATTTTATAAACCTCTGTCAAAAGTTCCCAAGCCCAAGCAATGGCTTCTTTTTTAAAATAATCTCCAAAACTCCAATTGCCCAACATTTCAAACATCGTATGATGATATGTATCCAAACCAACTTCTTCCAAATCATTATGTTTGCCCGATACGCGGAGACATTTTTGTGTGTCTGCAATCCGTTTATGTTCCGGTTTTTTATATCCTAAAAAATATTCTTTAAATTGATTCATTCCGGCATTAGTAAACATTAATGTCGGATCATTTTTTAAAACAATGGGTGCCGAAGGAACAATTTTATGTCCTTTTGAAGCAAAAAAATCTAAAAAAGTTTGACGAATCTCTTTCGAACTAAGTTTATTCATTTCAATATTTTTTTTAAATTTGCAAAACTATACGTAATTGAACGTAATTTTTTTAGAGCAACAAAAATAAAACAAAATATGGCTAAACGGAAATTTATTTACGATCCGGAAACACTTTCTTACAAACAAGTTGAAACCTCGTCCAAAGCTTGGATTATGGTTTTCATGGCAGGTTTGATTGTGGGAGTGCTTGCCGTCATTATTTTGTTATCTTCACCTAATGCCTATTTTCAAACGCCCAGAGAAAAGAATTTAATACGTGAAAATGAGAATTTAAAGCTCAATTATGCTATTTTAGACAAGAAATTGCAAAAAATTCAGTTGGTCTTAAACGATATTAAGCAGCGTGATAATAATATTTACCGGACTATCTTTGAAGCGGATCCTATCTCTGATGAAATAAGACAAGCCGGCTTTGGTGGGGTTGATTTGTATAAAAATTTGGAAGGCAAACCTAATGCCGATTTAATCAAAAAATCAATGGCAGAAGCCGATAAGATTGAGAAACAATTGGTAGTGCAATCCAAGTCCTTTGATGAAGTCGTCAAATTAGCCAAAAGTAAAGAAAAAATGTTAGCACATTTGCCGGCTATTCAACCCGTTGAAAATAAAGATTTAAAAAGAATGGCTTCCGGTTACGGTTGGCGTATTCACCCGATATTAAAAACCCGTCGTTTTCATTATGGTATGGATTTTACGGCTAAAACCGGCACACCTATTTATGCCACAGCCGACGGTGTTGTCAAACATGCCGGTTGGAAAGCCAATGGTTATGGCAAACATGTGGTGATTAATCATGGGTTTGGTTATGAAACCCTTTACGGACACATGAGTAAAGTGGCTGTCAAAAACGGGCAGAAAGTTAAACGCGGACAAGTAATCGGATATGTTGGTAATACCGGTTTATCAGCCGGACCACACTGTCATTATGAAGTGCATGTAAATGGTAAAAAGGTAAACCCCATCAATTTTTATTATAACGATTTAACACCGGAAATGTATACGCGTTTGCGCAAAATGGCCAAAGAAGAAAACCAATCTCTTGATTAATGCTTGACCTGCCTGATAAATTATATTATAGAACTGCTGAATTAGCCAAAGCTTTCGGAGTTAATGCTTCATTAATTCGTTTCTGGGGAAAAGAATTTGCTTTTATCTTAAAACCCAAAGTCAATGCCAAAGGCGAACGGCTATATTCTAAAAAAGATGTTGAAAATTTCAAATTGATTTACAATCTAGTCAAAGAAAACGGCTATACGCTTGATGGTGCCAAAAAAAAGATTAGAACCGGACGACAAAAAATCAATAAAAATATAAGTGTCATAGAACGCTTGGAAAAAGTCAAAGCAGCACTTCAAAAAATTAAGGAAAATCTTTGATTTTGTTGAAAGCAGAAAGATATTACTTTGCCAGAAAATCTGCACCTTGTCATAATTCGGTTCTTGCACCCTATTTTTTTAACTATTTTATTAGTATTGGCATACCATTGCTTTCTTTTAAAGTTTATGGTAACAAAACTACTTAACAATCGTTACGAAATAAAAAGCTGTTTAACTATATCATTTTTTTTAGTATTTTTACCCAACAATTAAATTTTTTTATATGAAAAAGTTATTAGGAATTTTAGGTTTTTTATTTATTATCGGTTTACTTTTATACCGGTTTTTTGTCGGTTTTTACAACACAGGTATTGAATATCAAGAAAATGCCAAAACCGCTTGGTCAAAAGTAGAAAGTGCCTACCAACGACGGGCTGATTTGATTCCCAATTTGGTCAATACCGTCAAAGGTTATGCCGCTCACGAAAAAGAAACTTTGGAAGCGGTTATCAAAGCCAGAGCTTCTGCTACGCAAACCAAAATCGACCCCTCCAACATCACCCCGGAACAACTCGCTAAATTTCAACAAGCCCAACAAGGTTTGAGCGGGGCGCTCAGTCGTTTATTGGTTACGGTTGAAAAATATCCGGACCTTAAAGCCGATAAACATTTCTTGGAATTACAAAGCCAATTGGAAGGCACCGAAAACCGTATAAAAGTGGAAAGAGACCGCTATAATGATGCTGTCAATAAGTTTAATAAACATATCAAAAAATTTCCCGGTAATATGTTAGCCGGTATGTTCGGTTTTAAAGAAATGGCTAGATTCCAAAGCGAAAAAGGTGCTGAAAAAGCTCCGAAAGTGCAATTTTAATATGAATCCGGAAGATTTTTTTACCCCCGAAGAAGAACAGCGGATTGTTAATGCCATCAGACAAGCCGAGAAAAACACTTCGGGAGAAATTCGTGTGCATCTGGAATCTAAAAACAAAGACAAGCCGACATTAGATTATGTATGGCAGGTCTTTGAAGCAATCGGTATGCGCCAAACCCAACAATCAAACGGTGTATTGTTTTATATTGACCTCAAACACCGGACGTTTAGCATCGTTGCAGATGAAGGCATCAACAAAGTGGTACCCGAAAATTTTTGGGAAGCCATCACCAAAATTGTTACCGATGGTTTTAAACAAGGTAAATATGCCGATGCGCTGGAACAAGGCATCTTAAAAGTCGGGGAACAACTCAAACAATATTTTCCTTATCAAGCCGATGATATCAATGAATTACCGGATGAAATTTCTAAACATTAAACTATTTTCGTGAAACCAATGGGCTTTAAATTTTTTAGATTACTATTACTGACGCTTATCTTCGGACTTGGTATACAAAATATTGTATCGCAAGATATAAAGCCATTAAAAATAGAAGCGGATGGTTTGCCTGCCAAGCCATCTTTCGCAACGCAAAAAGCCCATTCGGTTTATGATTATGCCAAACTCTTATCACCGGAAGAACGCCGGATGCTCGAAACCAAAATCAGTAAATATTACGATTCTACTTCGACGCAGATTGTTGTAGCCACTGTCAAAAAACTCAATGATGATATCTCATTATACGCCACCGAATGGGCACACAAATGGGGTATCGGGCAAAAAGATAAAGGCAACGGCGTTTTTATTTTGGTCTCAAAAGACGACCATAAAATCACCATTCGCACCGGTTACGGAGTAGAACATTTATTAACCGATGCTTTATCACGTCGCATTATTGAAAACGAAATAATTCCTTATTTCAGACAAGGTAATTTTTACAAGGGTTTGTCCAATGCCATTGATGCCATTATCAAAGTCTTAGCAGGAGAATACAAAAATGATTTGGCCAAAAATCAAGATTCGGGAAATTATGTTTTTTGGATTATTTTAGGGATTATATTTTTCATTTTTCTCTTATCTATTTTTTCCAATGGCGGCCATTCCGGTGGTGGTTCTTGGCGGTCATCAGGTGGCGGTCCCATTATTTTTACCGACAGTGGCGCCAGTTCTTGGGGCGGTGGTAGTTTTGGTGGTGGCGGCTCATGGGGCGGCGGCTTTAGTGGTGGCTTTGGCGGTGGCGGTTTCGGCGGTGGCGGTGCCACGGGAAGTTGGTAATAATCTTAATGCTTCACTTTTTTCAACATTAAGGCATTAAGTTCTAATAATCTGATCAGTAATATATCTTAATTTCCGGGGCTATGTTATTTTGTGTGGGTCATAATAAATTAGGTTCGTTGTGTACATCGGTGAATTTCTAATTTTAGGATTTAAGTGTCGCTCCTACGTAGCTTTTCTTTGGCATTATTATCTAATGGCTACCAAGGTTTCGTCCCTACGGGATTATTGTATAATAGAAAATTGAACATGAGCCTCATAGAGGCGATATCTTTGTAATGTTCAAAATTACAAACAACTGATAAATTGATGTTTAAAAGACCTAGCAGGTTTTAGAAACCTACTAGGTCAGGAAAAACATTAAGCGCCGTAGGTGCGACATCTTTGTAGATATAACGATAGGAGAATTATATTGAGCCCTGACGAACCTCGGGGATATCTTTATAGAATATAAATTTTCACAAATGCATGTTACCTATTATTTTCAGCATAGAGCCTAATTTCTTAAAGGTTTTATTTTCTTAACAACATTAAGAAAGGGTTTTAAGGATATTAAATTTTAAAACTTAAGCTTGATTAAAAGTGTTTAAATTTTTTTAATGCCTATCGATGAAATCCATTTAATTTAACTTATATATGAATTTGAAATTGTCGTTTATATACAATTATTGGTCGTTTATATATTAAAACCGGCATTTCATGAAAAAAATAATTTTTACATGAAATGTTGCCGTATATTTGTATTAGAAATAAGAGGAAAGTAGTTTTTTCATATTTCATTGTTTTATTTGTGTTGTTAATTGAGTTAAGCTATTCATGTATTTGAATAGCTTTTCTTTTTTTATTTGGGTCAACATAATTCACATCGTCGGGTTGATAAGTAGGTAATTGTTTGGTTTCGGCTTCGTAAAATAGTTTTTTCTCACCGATAATGTCTTCTTTGCGTGTAATTTGCTCATCGCCACGCCAATTAAAGCCTTTAAAAAACCGTTTTTGTTTGATAAAATCTTTGTAAGGCAACACCTTACCTTCCGGCTGCTTGTAAAATCTGATTATTACCACTTCACCATTATCAAATTCTA
>JALVEJ010000250.1 GCA_027031025.1 Flavobacteriales bacterium
GCATCCATAAAACATCCAAATAATATGAGAGATATTTGTCTTGAAAAACGAGATAAAAAGAATTAGTTTAGTACATTTGAAAATGTTTTTGAATTTATTTTATCAAAATGAATCGAATTAAGGAAGTACTTAAGGAAAAAGGAATTAAGCAAAAATGGTTGGCTGAAAAGCTGGGCAAAAGTTATAATATGGTAAACGCATACGTCCAAAATAGACAGCAACCTAGATTAGAAGTACTTTATAAAATTGCAAAAATATTAGATGTCAAACCAAAAGACTTATTGAAAGAAGATCGATGATAAAAGAAAATACCATAGAAAATAATTTTATTAAACAGTTGTCGGAACTGAAATACACATATCGTCCCGATATTGTTGACAGGAAAACTTTGGAACTAAATTTCAGAGAAAAGTTCGAATCTTTAAACAGAGTTCGCCTTACCGACAATGAATTTGCACGATTGCGGGAAGATATTATTACCCCTGATGTTTTTACCGCGTCTAAAAAATTGCGTGAAAGGCAATATTTTGAAAGAGAAGACGGTACGCCTTTGCACTATACTTTGGTAAACATCAAAAATTGGTGCAAAAACGAATACGAAGTCATCAATCAATTACGCATTAATACCGAAAACAGTTTTCAACGCTATGATGTAATTATTTTGATAAACGGCTTACCAATCGTTCAAATTGAACTGAAAAAAGTAGATGTGTCGCCACGAAAGGCAATGCAACAGATTGTGGATTATAAAAACGACCCCGGAAACGGTTACACCAATACTTTGTTGAGTTTTATGCAGTTGTTTATAGTTAGCAATCTTACCAATACTTACTATTTTGCCAACAACAAAAATCAACATTTTGCTTTTAACGCCGATGAACAGTTTTTACCGATTTATCAATTAGCCGATGAAAAAAACAAAAAAATTACACATCTAACCGATTTTACCGAAAAATTTCTCTCAAAATGTACTTTGGGCGAAATGATAAGTAAATATATGGTTTTGGTGGAAAGCGAACAAAAAATATTGGTGATGCGTCCGTATCAAATTTATGCCGTAAAAGCCATAATCGACTGCATCAATCAAAATAGAGGTAACGGCTACATTTGGCACACTACGGGAAGCGGTAAAACCTTGACCTCATTTAAAGCATCAACTCTATTGAAAGAGAATAAAGAGATTGAAAAATGCTTGTTTGTAGTGGACAGAAAAGACCTTGACCGGCAAACCCGCGAAGAGTTTAACAAGTTTCAGGAAGGCAGTGTGGAAGAGAATACCAATACCGAAACGCTGGTTAGGCGCTTGCTTTCTACTGACTATTCTGATAAGGTAATTGTAACCACTATTCAAAAACTCGGATTGGCATTAGACCAAAACAGCAAGCAGAATAAGAAAAAGATAGAAAAAGGAATTTCCACTTATAAAGACAGATTGGCACCACTCAAAGATAAACGAATGGTTTTTATTTTTGACGAATGCCACCGCTCGCAGTTCGGTGATAATCATAATGCCATAAAAGAATTTTTCCCAAACGCTCAACTTTTCGGATTTACAGGAACCCCTATTTTTGAAGAAAATGCCACCTATAAAATCAGAGAAGACCGTTTTGAAACCTATAAAACCACGGAAGCGGTTTTTGAAAAACTGCTACATTCTTACACCATTACCCACGCCATAGACGATAAAAACGTATTGCGTTTTCATATTGATTATTACAAAGGGAAAGGTGAAGAAAACCCCAAACCCGGTGAACCGCTTGCACAACAGGCGGTAGTGGAAGCCATTTTGGACAAACACGATGCCGCAACGAACAGACGAAAATTTAACGCCATTTTGGCAACAGCGTCAATTAATGATGCGATTAGCTTTTACCGTCTTTTTAAAGAAATTCAAAAGAAAAAAACAGAAGAAAACCCTGATTTTGAACCGCTTAATATTTCTTGCGTATTTTCACCGCCGGCACAATTGATTGCCAAAGAAGGCGATAAACAAAGTCAAAAGAACGCCGCTGACATCAAGCAATTGCAAGAAGATTTAATACAAGAAAAAGAAGACAACAAACAAGAACCGGAAGAAAAGAAAAAAGCACTGGAAGAAATTATTGCCGATTACAATAAACAATATGGCGCCAATCACAGTATCAATGAGTTTGATTTATACTATCAGGATGTACAAAGCCGTATCAAAGACCAAAAATACAGCAATAAAGACTATCCGCATAAAAATAAAATCGATCTGACCATTGTGGTAGATATGCTTTTGACCGGTTTTGATTCCAAATATTTGAACACACTTTATGTAGATAAAAACTTAAAATATCACGGGTTAATACAAGCATTTTCACGAACAAACCGCATATTGAACGATACAAAACCTTACGGTAATATTTTGGATTTCCGTTCGCAACAAGATGCCGTTAATCAAGCCGTTGTTTTATTTTCCGGTGAAGATAATGCCTACAAAGCACAAGAAATTTGGATGGTTGACCCCGCACCGGTTGTCATCGACAAATACAAAGAAGCCGTTGAAAAACTCGGTGTGTTTATGCAAGAACACGATTTGGCAAACGAACCCGAAGCTGTGTATAATTTGCGAGGCGATACGGCAAAAATTGAATTTATCAAAAATTTCAAGGAAGTCCAACGTCTTAAAACCCAGCTCGACCAATACACCGATTTAGATGAAGAGCAAAAAGAATTTGTCGAAAAGATTTTGCCGACTGATAAATTACTGGAATTTAGAAGTTCATATTTGGAAACCGCCAAACAACTTCGAGAAATTCAAATCAAACAAGGCGATGATGCGCCGCCTGATATTCAACAACTGGATTTTGAATTTGTCTTGTTTGCTTCGGCTATCATCGATTACGATTATATAATGAACCTGATATCCGACAGTACACAACAGACAAGGCCGTCTAAAAATAAGATGACCAAAGATCAAATTATCGGCTTGCTGAAATCCAATTCCAACCTGATGGACGAAGAGGAAGACCTGACCGACTACATCAACAGTTTGGATTGGAGCCAAGGACAAAATGCCGATGATTTGCGCGACGGTTACGAAGTTTTTAAGGTAGAAAAATACAACAAAGAACTGGCTAAAATCGCTAACAAACACGGTTTAAAAACCGCAGACCTTAAAACCTTTGTAGAAAATATTATGAGCCGTATGATTTTTGACGGTGAAAAACTGACCGATTTATTAGAACCTTTGGATTTGGGTTGGAAAGCCCGAGGAGTAAAAGAATTGGCATTAATGGAAGATTTGGTTCCGCTGTTAAAAAAACTGGCAGGCGGGCGTGAAATATCTGGATTAAAAGCGTATGAGTAGTCAATTGCGGAAAGGAAAGACGGATTTTAAACCCCTCGAATTCGACGGGTTTAGAAATTTTAATTATGGCGAATTCGCCACATTTGGATTTTTATTATGAAGAAAAATACTAAAATAAAAGTAAAAGGCAATACAATAGCAATCTTTAAATCCAAAGAGGAAGATTATATTTCGCTTTCCGATAATTGATAGGGTATTATGAAAAACGAAATCGTATTATACAAAGCGCAGGAATTCTCTCAATCCATAGAAGTAAGGATTGAAGATGAAACCGTTTGGTTAAACAGGCATCAAATAGCGATGCTCTATGGCAGAGATGTAAAAACCATAGGAAAACACATTAACAATGTTTTTAAAGAAGGCGAGCTTGAAAAAAACTCAACTGTCGCAAATTTTGCGACAGTTCAAACAGAAGGAGGCAGGAAGGTAGAACGGCTTATTGAATATTACAATTTAGATGTTATTATTTCAGAAGGTTACAGAGTAAAACAAAACAAGGTATCCAATTCCGTATTTGGGCAAGCAAGACACCAAAAGAAGTTAATTTGATATGAAAGATAACACAGTACAAATAAAAGCAATACAAAATAAAATATTTGTTATCAGAGATGTCCAGGTGATGCTTGACAAAGACCTGGCGGATATTTACGGTGTGAAACCCATAAGATTAAGAGAACAGGTAAAAAGAAATAGTAGCCGCTTTCCGGAAGATTTTATGTTTAGGTTATCTGATAATGAAGTGGATTTTTTGCTATCGCAAAATGCGATACCTTCAAGAAAACAACTTGGCGGGTATAATCCGCTTGTTTTTACTGAACAAGGAGTATCTATGTTATCTGCTGTTTTAAAAACTCCGTTTGCAATAGAAGTAAGCGTGAAAATTATACGGGCTTTTGTTGAGATGAAAAAGTTTATTACAATTAATGCCGGTATTTTTCAACGATTAGATAAAGTAGAACAAAAATTATTGCTTCACGATAAGAGTTTTGGGAAACTTTTTAAAGCTCTTGAAGACAAAGCTCAAAAACTCAACCAAGGCATTTTCTACAACGGACAAGTATTTGATGCCTATTTGCTGATTGCCGATATTGTTAAATCCGCAAAAAAATCTATTCTTTTGATTGATAATTATGTGGATGAAACCGTATTGGCAATGCTCGATAAACGAAAGAAAAATGTTGCTGCAACTATTTACACCAAAAAGATAACAAAGCAGTTGCAAACCGATATTGAGAAACACAATGCTCAATACCCAGAAATAGAACTTAAAAAACTAACCACCGCCCACGACCGTTTTTTGATTATTGACAGCAAAACCGTATATCATTTTGGTGCTTCACTAAAAGATGCAGGAAAAAAATGGTTTGCTTTTTCAAAGTTAAATATGAATGCAAAGGATATTATTGAGAAATTATGAGTGATAAGCAAAAAAATACACTGATACCGGAATTGCGTTTCCCTGAATTTATGGATAGCGGGGAGTGGGTGGAGAAAAAATTGGGAGAGGTAGGTGTGTTTGTAGGAGGCGGAACACCCTCAACAAATAACAATGAATATTGGGATGGAGATATACAATGGTACACACCAACAGAAATAAAAAATGGTACATTAAAACCAAGTATTCGTACTATTACAAAAAAAGGATTAGAAAATTCATCAGCAAAATTATTACCCAAAGGGGCAATATTAATTACTACAAGAGCAACAATTGGTGATGCAGCAATTACAAATAAAGAATGTGCAACAAATCAAGGTTTTCAATCATTAATTGTTAAAAATACTGAATCAAATTTGTTTTGGTATTATTGGATTATTTTTAACAAGCGAGAGCTAGAAAGAAAGGCCTCTGGTTCAACTTTTAAAGAAATAGGAAAAAATGAAATTAGAACTATCAAAACATTTTCACCCACACCCCAAGAACAACAAAAAATCGCCGCTTTCCTTTCCAATCTCGATGAATTGATAGAAGCACACAAGAAAAAACTGGAACTGCTCAAAAGGCACAAAAAAGGACTGATGCAAAACCTTTTTCCCCAAGAAGGCGAAAAAGTACCTAAATGGCGCTTTCCGGAGTTTAAGGATAGTGGGGAGTGGGAGGAAGTAAAACTAAATAAATTAGCTAATAAAGTATTAAAAAAGAATAAAAAACATTTAATAAAAACAGTTTTTACAAATTCTGCTACTGATGGTATTGTTGAACAAAGAGATTATTTTGATAAAGATATTGCTAACAAAAATAATCTAGAAAATTATTATATAGTTGAAGCAGGTGATTATGTATACAATCCAAGAATTTCTAATAAAGCACCAGTAGGACCACTTTTCAAAAATATTACAAATAAAACAGGTGTAATGTCACCCCTTTATACGGTTTTCAGGTTTAAGAATAAAGATAATGATTTTTATCAATATTATTTTAAATCAAATCATTGGTTTTCCTCAATAAGAAGAGTATCAAATACTGGAGCAAGATTTGACAGAATGAGCATTACGTCTTCTGATTTTATGACAATACCTGTTTTAAGTCCACTTATACAAGAACAACAAAAAATCGCATCCTGTCTTTCATCCATAGATGAAATCATCACGGCAGAGGCGGAAATGATAGAACAATTGGAAAAACATAAAAAGGGGTTGATGCAGGGGTTGTTTCCGCAACTGTCTGCACTATGATTTTAATGATTAAATGACGGGCTATGATTAATGAGCAATATAAATATTCGGAATTAACTTCTAAAATTATCGGTTGTGCAATGAAAGTGCATTCGGCTATGGGTAACGGTTTTCAGGAAGTAATTTATCAGCGGGCTATGGTAATTGAGATGTCTGACGAAGGTATCGGGTTTAGCAGGGAACACGAAATGCCCGTATATTACAAGGGACAACAAATCGGAACAAGACGGGTTGATTTTTTAGTGGAAGGAATTGTATCATTAGAATTAAAAGCGGTTATTCAATTGGAAGATGTACACCTGGCACAAGCTATCAATTACCTGGAAGCCTATGACCTTGAAATAGGGCTTCTTATCAATTTCGGTTCAAGAAGTTTGCAATTTAAAAGAGTTCAGAACAAAAAATTCAAACAAAGAAATCAAGGTAATCCAAAAATCAAATAAATCAAAGTAAAGACAAATGACACAAAAACAACAACAAGAATTGGGTAAAACCCTTTGGAAGATAGCAGACCAACTGCGCGGGGCAATGAATGCGGATGATTTTCGCGATTATATGTTGTCGTTTTTGTTTTTACGATACCTGTCGGATAATTACGAAAAATCGGCACAAAAAGAATTGGGCAGGGATTACCCCAAATTAGACAAAGACGATAAACGCACACCGCTTGCCGTTTGGTACGAGCAGAATCCGGATGATATTGTAGAATTTGAAAAACAGATGCGCCGTAAAGTGCATTATGTTATTCAACCCGAACATCTGTGGAGCAACATTGCCGAAATGGCACGCACCCAAAACGATGAACTGTTGCAAACACTGGAAGCGGGCTTTAAATACATCGAAAACGAATCTTTTGAAAGCACATTTCAGGGCTTATTCTCGGAAATCAATCTCAATTCTGAAAAGCTTGGCAAGACTTATGAAGAACGAAACAAAAATCTGTGCAAAATCATCACGGAAATCGCCAAAGGCATTGCCGAATTTTCCACAGACACGGATACTTTGGGCGATGCTTATGAATATTTAATCGGGCAGTTTGCCGCAGGTTCGGGCAAAAAAGCCGGTGAATTTTATACCCCACAACAAATATCCACCATTCTTTCTGAAATCGTTACGCTCGACAGTCAAGACCCAACCACCGGAAAGAAAAACAAGCTAAACAAAGTATTGGATTTTGCTTGCGGTTCGGGATCCTTGCTTTTGAATGTGCGAAAACGAATGAAAGAAAACGGCGGAACAGTCGGCAAAATTTACGGACAAGAGAAAAATATCACTACCTACAACCTTGCCCGTATGAATATGCTTTTACACGGTATGAAAGACACCGAATTTGAAATTTTTCACGGTGATACTCTGCTCAATCAATGGCCAATGCTCAACGAGCTGAACCCTGCCAAAAAGGTAAAATTTGATGCAGTGGTAGCCAATCCGCCTTTTAGTTTGCGTTGGGAACCTAACGATACTTTGGCAGAAGATTTCCGGTTTAAAAGCTACGGACTGGCACCAAAATCAGCTGCCGATTTTGCCTTTCTCTTGCACGGCTTCCATTATCTCGCCGATGACGGCACAATGGCTATTATCTTGCCGCACGGTGTTTTATTCCGTGGTGGAGCAGAAAAAAGAATCAGAGAAAAATTATTAAAAGACAATAATATTGATGCTGTTATCGGTTTACCTGCCAATTTGTTTTATTCAACAGGTATTCCGGTAAGTATTTTGGTGTTGAAAAAATGCAAAAAAGAAGATGATGTATTGTTTATCAATGCAAATGAACATTTTGAAAAAGGTAAAAGGCAGAATTTTTTAAGAGAAGAAGATATTGAAAGGATTGTAAATACCTACAAAAATCGCCCCGAGAAGATAGAACGCTACGCCCGGCGAGTTTCAATGACAGAAATTGAAAATAACGATTACAATTTGAATATATCAAGGTATGTCAGCACGGCGATGCCGGAAGAAAAAATCGACCTTAACGAAGTA
>JALVEJ010000251.1 GCA_027031025.1 Flavobacteriales bacterium
GATTTTCAACAATACCCAAATGTTTTAGATGTCCAAAACCGGCAACAATATGTTGTGTGATATACCGGTTCGGATAGCGTCCGCCTTTAAACCATGTAAAGCCTCCCGATGGCAATTGCAGATTATAGAGTTTTTGCAAGCTTGTTTGTTGCATATAACTCATTTTGTTTAAGGCAAAAAGCAAGGCGATGCGTTTCTTTTGTTCCGATTCGCTTCGTGCATCCCGCAGCCAAGGGGTTTCTTCAATCAGAATATTTTTAAGTTCTTGATTTTTTTCCAAATTGGACAACAAAGCATCGGATTTCAGGTGTTTCCAAACATCAAATACTTTTTTAATTTTCGGATTTTGCCGGACAATATGCGCCGCCAACGTATTGGCATAATACCGGCTAAATGTTTGCTCGCTACATTCGTAGGGATATTCCATTAAATACGGTAGCGCTTGTACGGCATACCAAGCCGGATTGCTCGTGATTTCCAAGGTCAAACGGTGGTTTTTTAAAGTGCTGCTTTTTTGATTTAACAATTTATTTAACACAAAAGTTTTATGTTGTCCGCTTCTGACCCACATCGGCATGGTTTCGGTAACCAGCATCCGGTTAGACAAGACCGGTAAAAAGTTTTGTTCGGCATCGGTTTGGTTACCGGCTTTGGCTTTGACTATATATTGCAGGGCGTCAATATCGCCGGGAATGATTAATTGCCAACTAACTTGCGTATTGCCACCGGCATCGACACTAAAACTTTGTTCGATTTGTTTTGTAAGACGACCGGTTACATCTTTTTGACGCACGGCATCGGTCAGACGCAGTTCTGCGGTTCCGGATAATGTTTTATCTGACAAATTGCTGATTTTGGTGCTGAAAATCAACGTATCGCCTTGTCTTACAAAACGCGGAGCGTTGGGAAATACCATTAAATCTTTTTGGGTTTGCGCAAAGAGTTCTTTATAGCCGTGTTTCAAATGTTTATCATGTGCCAATAATTGCAGTTTCCATTTGGTCAAACTTTCGGGGGCGGTAAATCTGAATTCGACATTACCGTCTTTATCCGTATGCAATTCGGGATAGAAAAAGGCGGTTTCTCTAAAATCACTTCGTACCGGTGGTGCGACATCTTTTGATGTTTCTTTTTCCGGTTGCTTTGAATTTACCATAGCCGCAATGGAAACCGGTTCTTCGATAGCTATATCACTTTCAGCGGTTAGGGCAACATTTTCCATTTTTTTAGTTGAAAAATAACGCGAACTTAATATGCGTTTGCCATAATAAGTGCTTCTAAATCTCAGTCCAAACCATTGTAAGCTGTTGTTGCGCCAATTAGCAGTTCCATTATAGCCCCAATAGTCAGAGCGCCAAGGGATAGAAGTTGTTGTCAAACCAAAACTAGCCGATTGCAAAATAATACTTCCCGAGTAATAGGTTCTGTAAGAAATAGGATTAAAATTCCAAGTATGATTCACAAATTGATCCAGAGACGCATCATACATAGATGCTAAAATTTCGGCAGTAACCTTTTGGCTTTTCGGTCCTTTGATTTTAAAGCGCCACTCTTCTTGTTGTCCGGGTTTGAGTTTGTCTCTAAACCTGATCGTTTCTATTTCTAATTGGTCGGACGGATAAGGCACTTTGATATTCAAACTACCGAGTCTGTAATCATTAAAAGCGTTAAAAGCATAATGTATGACAAAGCCACCCATATCATTTTTGGTTATGGGAACTGTAATCGTTTTGTAAGTTCCATCACTTATATATGTTTTATATGAGATGATTTTTCTATTTTTTTCTACCCAAATTTGCATACGGTTTCCGGTAGATGCCGAGCCGGTTTTTAATATGAGTTCATCACCGGGCTGATAGCTGTCTTTATTTTGGATAATATCAAAATATTTATGGTCTGCTACTTGTTTTTGGTCGGTTTCATAAATTTCAAACCATTGTTTAGCGGTAACTTCTTGCCCGTCTTTGTCTTTGGTAGT
>JALVEJ010000252.1 GCA_027031025.1 Flavobacteriales bacterium
ACCTTGATTTGATTCACCGCGGGCAATCAAAAAACCTTTTAAATCATTGTCAATGGGTTTGTTTAAATCCCATCTGATTGTGATTTCATTAGGTTTGGTGTGTTTTGCACTAATTAATACCGGTTTTTTGGGCGGTGTTAAATCACGAGGTATACCTTTAGCAGTTCCGAATAAAACTTTCTTCCCAAAAGGTGTAAAACCGTAAAAGCGATATTCATAAGTTACATAGTTTTTTAAATTTTTATCATTAAAACCGTTTCTGACAGTTTTACCTACCGGATAAACAGGTGCTTTGGTAATGACTATCCATTTTCCTGTTTTATTATCTTTTCTTTCGATGACAGCTCCTGAAACCATATCTTTTTCTTCCCACATAAAAGAAAGCTCCGAATCCCCCGGTTTTACATATATTTTTCGTCTAATATCTTGGTTTTCAGGATTAGTCGTTATAGAATAATAGCCGGGGTGAACTTGGTATATTTTATCCGGTTTAGCTATCCGGATTCTATAAAGATAAGTTTTTCCGGGCTGTACGTTTTTATCCGTATAACTTACCCCAAGCCCTCTTGCGACTATGGAATTTTTGATAGCAGTTAGACCAAAAACCATATATTCAAAATCTTCTTTTCCTTTCTCTTCTTTTAAATCTTTGATGCCCTTATCAAGTGAGAATTGTCCACCCTTTTCCGTTCCAATGGCATCATAAAAATCTTTTGCCAAGATTAAATCTTTTTTCTGTTTTTCAGAAGCATTTCGGATGGCATTTTGCCATTCTTGTTCGTTAAAAGAGGCGGTTACACTCAATTTTGTAAAATCTAAATCCTCTACTTTATCTACTTTTGGCGGATTGGTCAATTCTACTCTCTCAACGATAAAACCATTTTTGATACCGTTTTCCAAGACGGATTTTTTATCCGAAAAGAAACGCAACTCTACTTCGTTGGATTGGGAAATATATTGCGCAATAATGTTAATTTGACTTTGTGGTTTTTCTTGCTTTTTTTGTGCTGATAACGACAAAGTGATAAGGAAAAAGCAAAAAATATTAAGTTGATATACATATGTTTTCATGATGTTATAATTTTAGTAAGAAGATGATTGAGCGGCTTGAACAGGAGGAATAGGACCGGTTCTAAACACTCGTGATATGGTTTGTGTAACCGGTGTGTTATCTGATTTCAAAGCATTCACCCAATGGTTATTTTTAAATTCTTTTAAAGTTGCTTTAACTATAATTTTATAAGTTTTGTCATCTTGTAAATGATTCACTACCGGTGGTGTTTCAGGTGGTAAATTATCATATTCACTGGTAGGTGCTGGAGTTGGTGGCGGATAGCTTGTTAAACCACCTCTTAATGCCATTGGTGTATGCACGGCTACAGGATTCGTGGGGTTATTTTGGTTGTTATTTGGCAAATTATTAAGATTCATGTGGGAAGCTGATGCAGTTTGTTGTGTTGCAGGTGCATAAGTGTATAAATATTCTCCCATGGTATTTTCATGTGTTTGTATAAACAACGGCTCCCAAGCTCCGGTATTTTCATTTTTTACTTTGAACCAAACTTGTTTATACAATTTAAAAGTTCGTGTAATAATACTACCATCACTTTGTTGTTCAGCTACATCAAAGGCTTCATCAAGCGGTAAACCATACATAACTGTTACCGGTTTGTCTATCGGATAGTTGTATGTAGGTCCGGCATGAACATATTTTATCAAATTTTGTTCTTGGTCACCGGCTGCATCCTGTTGTGTGGCAGATGGACCAGCATCGGGGCTTGTGTTATTGTCATTAGCAGCACAATTATCCCCCCAATTAAAATGTTTATAAAAAGAGGTATTTAACAAATAATGGTCTTGATAGTGAATACATCGGGTACGTTTATCATATCCATAATGTCCATTCTTTTTACCTAAATGATAAGCCCCATCTCCTTTACTACAATCTCCTAAAGTATGAATTTTTGTAGTAAAATGACCAATTAAGACATCACCTTGAACAGCTCCTGCCACATAAGTGGGACGTGGAAATTTGGCATCGAGCCATCCGCCTACCCTTACATTGGCAAGTGGCCAAGTGTTACTGCCTTTTTTTACATCAGCTTGAGCATTTACATAAAACCCAATACTACCTCGTGCTCGCCAACCGTTAAAACCAATGCGTTGACTCGGATTGGCACAATTTTGTCCGTTATACTCCATCATACTTAAGTTTACTTCGGCACCGGCATTTAATCCTAAGTAAATTTTATAACCACTGATTAAGTTTTTATCTACATTTTTATCAATTTTAAAACCTACACCCAGTGCCAAACCTCTTCCGGTTGCCGAATTATTATTTACTCCGGGGGTGCTTGGAATACCGGGGTAATTGTGGGGGCTGACAGTATTGTAATAATTCTGTCTGAAACCTTCTGTAAAACCATTTACCGGTGCGTGTATATCATTTCCAAACATGAGATATTGGTATAAATTTATACCGAAAACAGCAACGTTGTTTACATTTGTTGGTTCCCCAAATTTGAAGAACCATTTATTGGTTTTACCGTTTATATCCAATACCAAAGATTGATTATTAGCAACGACTGCAGGTGATTTATTGACACTGACCGTTGTGTTAAAATAGAAATGTTTATCGGGAAAATTATAGTCGGCTAGCAAAGTGCCTTTTATTTGTGCTTTGTCTCTTTTAGATTGTGGTATCAATGGCGCACCGACATAAAAAGCTCCCTCAAATCCTATATTCACCAAGCCTTGACTTGACGAAAATTGTCCGTTTAATATTACATCGGTATTAAAAGTTTCAACTTTGGGTGATGTTCCCAAGGTGGCACTGACTTTAAAACCTAAATTACCTTTATGAGGTGAAAAAGTATATCTGGAAGGTGTATTGCCTGATGCAGGAACCAAGGTGGATTGCATATTGTTATAAGCACCACCACCAAAACCATAGAAGGCAACGCCCGGCAAAAATAGTAGTCCGGGTTGAAATTTGGCTGCAACCTCAACTCGCCAATAGCGATAAGTTGAAGAGTACTGGTAACTTGTATTTCCAAATTCAGCCAGGGCATCAATGGATACTTTTGGTGCTTTGAATGTAGCGGAAACAGTTCCTTTAAAGCCGTTTCCATAGATCGGATCATCATTTCTAAATTGGATAGTACCATCAATACTGACAGCAGCTAAATGTGCATAAACCGAAATATCATCAATACCTGTGCTAAGATAAACCGGTTTGAATTTTCCAAGACCGCTACCTCCGGTATTATCTTCTATGGCAGCTTCAACAGCCATTTTTGTTTGTCCACCAACTTTGTTTGATAAATTAAAAATCACGTCAAAATTTAACTTTCCGTGCATCAGTTGGTTGCCGGATTCAGTAAGTGGGACATAATTAATGTTTTCAATGGTAACGGGGAAATTAGCTAAAAATTTTTGCGGACTGGCAAAAGCCCAATGTCCCGCATCAAATTGAAATTTATTATTGGGTAAACTTGAATTGTAATTTAATTCAATGCCTTGAAATTCCAAGTCAAAATTAACATGTTTAATAGGTCCTAATTTTACATCATCCCATAAAAAATTACCATTTAAAGTAGATTGAAAAGTTTTTTTATTTTTATCGACATATGCTATAATATTTGATGATGGATCAAGGGTCATTTTACCCTTTAACAAATTGGCATTGATAGGACCGGTCGGTTCTACGCTTAATTGAAAATTATTTTGTTCGGACGGGTTTTGCGCTACATGGAACAAGGCATTATATTGTAAAGGATTTTGAATAGAATCTTCTTTTGTAACAGGTAAGCCAATCCTACCTTTAATTCCTGCTTCTACCAAAGAACTCCCACTGATATTAACATGAACGGTGTCAATACTGGCAAGTAAATCAGAAACATTAGCGTGTTTGAATTGAAGGACATTAACCGCTTCTGCATAAAGTGTTAGACCGGTGTTGTTTATAATCATGTCTTGTACGTTGATAGCCGGTTGTCCACCTGAATTGGTTTCCCAGCCTTTAGGTAATTTAACTGATAAATTTTTCATATAAAATCCCCTAAAAGTATTGGTCTGGTCGGCGCCTGCCGGATAATTTTGCGGGAAAACCATGTTGGGAGGGTTCATGGTATCGGACATATCATAAGTAATGTTATTTCCTTGAACGGTCATACCTCCTGAATCTGTAATTTCAGCTTCGGTAAAATTACCTACTAATAAGAAGTCATTCCAATCATTTCCTGTGGCAACAAAATTGGCGGTTTGTTTTTGTCCGGTATCCGGAACCGGAATAAACCAATCTCTGGTAAAAGCTGCTTCGAGTTCCAATCCAAATTGTGAAAAACCGTTTTCATCCCATTCTATATAACACCCCGGATGATTATTGTTGTCAGTTTTTTTTAGTGTAAATAAAATATTGTTATTCGGATTGCCAAAAGTAATATCTTCTATTAATTCAGCTCGTTCAGGTGGTGTAACAATTTGAGATGGATGAAATTGAATATTTTTGGCTATAAAACCAACTAATTGTTGCGGTGTTCCCCATGAAGGCGGGGTTTCTTTTGCTGCAATCATATTCATTTCAGATTTTGTATGTCTGAAAACCATTTCGGAAATAGCTAATTGATCGCCATTGGGCATATTCAATCCCAAAGGTAATTTGACCGGATTGGTATATGAATTTAAACTGTTGTAATCAATTTCTTGACCGGTATGATTTTGAATCCAATTAACAATATTGGCAGCAGTTTGATTTGCCATCGGATTATTTGAAATAACTTCCAATGCCCAGTCTTGTGGATATTGAGGAGCTGTATCATCAATTTTAGCAATAATTTCTCCGGTTAATAATTTTTTATCGGCATCAACTGTTATGCTGTCAAACTTAACTGCCATTCTAGCTTTTAACCAATCGATATAAATATTACCTTCACCGGTGTATTTGCCATTACTTTCAGTAATTTGTGTTGTTATAACCGTAAATTCACCGTTATGTCCTGCATAAATGGTATCGTTTGCAACAATTGTTCCGGTTGGAGTATTTCCGGTATTTGTGTTGCTAATTGATTCAGGTACATTAACACAAACATCCTTTTCACATTGTTGCCCATTATAACCTGAAAGAGGATTTATAGTGAAATGCACGCAAATTTGTTCAGGTATTTCTTCGGTTTCAGCATAAGTATGTAGAAAAGGACCATTGTTTACAATATTCTCTGTATGACTATCATCCCAATTGATTTCTACATTTATTTGGTGAGTAGTAGGTGTAATTGAATCATTACAATTATAAAAGTAATCTCTTAGTTGCAAAACATTTTCCAATCTTAATTTTCTAGGATACAAATTAGGCTCAGGTTGTGCAATTATCATATCGGGTTGCATCAAATTCTGATTTGTGCATTCACAACTCTCGAGTTCAATATCTTCAGCTCTTTTAATTTTAAAAGTGTGAACCGCAACAAATCCATTAGATCCATATTTGTATGGAACATCATCTAAAGTGACCGGTTTAACACTCCAAACATATTGTCTGATTTCTTCCGGTGCATCTATGGAAGGCGGCCACAGAAACTGAGTATCACCGGTAATTTCTTCTTCAATAATTGGATAATTTACAAAAAAAGCTTGTGCCGGTGATTGTCCGTCATTAACTGGTGTTACAGCAATAATATATTTTACCCCGTCTTCTGCCGGTGGCGTTGGTGTTAATGGGGACCATGTAAATGTAATGGACGGAACTAATTGAGATTCTATTTCTTCCTCATTCAATGGCGTTAATAACTCAGGCATTTGATAAGCAGTTATAACCATGGGCTGGCAGTAAGCTTCCGGATCTGATATAATTTGCCCATTCAAATCTACCAATCTGACACAAAATTCATAAACTCCTGCAGGAAGTAAGCCGGTTTGCATAATGTGTTGTGCAATTGAGTTGTTATGAAACACTAATGCACTATACGGAATAATATCATCAGCCAAAAATGTTTCTGTTCCCAGACTCATAGTTTGCACATCAACATCATTATTGGTTTCAACAACCAAGTTCCCATCTAAAAACATTTGTACCCTAATCTGATATTGGATACCTTCCAAATTTGTATCAGAGTTAGTAACTGTCAGAATAGCCAAATTAGAATGGTTTACCCATTCGGAAATTCGAGGGTCCGGATGTGAATCTACATTTAAACTGATATTTGCCTGTGCTTGTCCGGTTTTTATCCAGCACATTGTTAAAAGTACTATTAAAGGAAAAATTGTTTTCATTATTAAAATTTTTTATTAATTGAAATTTGTGCTTTATTCTCTGTAACCGATGCTCCGGGATGGATAGTTCCGTAATCATTGTTAGTAAGGGTGTACAGCATTTTTATTGATAACTTTTTATTTACTTTATATTTTAATTTGAATTTGGTGACAAATCTATTATCTGCTGAAAACCCTAAGCGCCTGATATTCATATAACCAATTGATAATGAAGGTTTTATTTTTTTATTATAAAATTTGTATCCGGCATTTATAACAAAGTTAGAAATTGACATATCTAAAACAGCCGATTTATTTTAAGTAACAAAATGTTTGTACCTAAACTTAAAGGAATATTTTTGAAAATCACATTGTAGTTTGTATTAAAAGTTTGGGTCTTTGTCGTAATAAAAGATAAACTTGCCACATTATACATATCCAAATTATTAAGAGAAAGATTCATTGAAATCACGTGTTGTTTATTTCTACTTTTAAAACGATATGATGGACTAAATGAAAAAGAATTATTAATCATTTCTATTCGCAATGCCGGCAAATTTTGATTATTATTAAAACCAAAATTGGTATAAGAAGCATTGAAACTGAACTGTTTACTGATCTTGCCAAAAACATTTAAACTGGCTAACAACCGTTTTGTAGATACTAATGTAGTATTATTGATATTATTGGTGCGAATACCTATAGAGCCTTTCAAATGTAGTTTTTTTCTGAATAATTTAAATCCGGTATTAATTTTATAATCAATAATATCTTTTTCTATATTACGATAACCAATCGGCATATATCCCGGACCTATATATTTAATTTGCCCACCCAGCAAAAAATCTTTTGATTTCCAAGTTAAAGACGTGTTATGTGCAAAGTCAAATACACTACTAGAATTGAGAGTTATATAATTATTTAATTGAGATGGAAAAAAATTATTAGAAGGTAACGCCAATGCTTTCAAATTACTAGTGTATAATGATACTGCTGTTTCGGTCTTAAATATAAGATGCTTAAACAATTTTATTTTCAGTAAAGGCGAAACACTTATTCCTTCCACGGGGTCATAACCTACAGATGAAGAGGTATTGATTGAACTAATATCATCTTTTATCTTAACAAGATTAAATACAAATTTATCTCCTTTTTCCTTCCCGTAGCCTAGTTGAACTCCTACCATAGTTTGTTTATAAGCACCCGGGGTATTTAGCAAGATATCCGGTTTAATGGCAGTTTGAGAAACACCATAATTGGCAGCCAAAATAAACTTGCCCGGATTCATCGAAAATCCCAATCCAAATATTTGAATATCACCCGTTGTTAAGGTAGAGTATTGAGGCGTATGTGAGCCCAAATGGGCTTTGAACCATTTATAGCTTGGATCAATATGAATGTTATTCCGTGGATTTTGAACATACTCAACTAAATTTTCATTAGGAATGTTGGGTAGGTTATATGAAACTTTTCTATTGCTGATATTTATTCCGAATGGTATAGAAAGATATCTCCCCATTTGTAAACGGGCATTGATATTTAGATGAAAAATATTTGGCTCATAACGTGGTCTGAATCCAAAATAATTATATGCCGAATAGTTGTAATAATCATAAGATAAACCGAGACTACCTGAAAATTTTATTTTTTTACTTTTTTGAGATTTGGCAGTCCAAGTAAAAAAAAGGCTACTAAGTA
>JALVEJ010000253.1 GCA_027031025.1 Flavobacteriales bacterium
GTTTATTATAAATATAAGCACCGATTAATGGAATTTTTGCCAGTAAATTCGTCGCATCTTCATAAGTCGGGTCCCAATAATCCAATTTATTGAGCCCTTGACGGTATTTGACATTAAATAAAGATTCGCGTTCCAAACTCATCACGGCAGCCGATAAAATAGCCATAGGATGACTTTCGCTAGGGAAAGAATCGATTACATCCCAAACATATTTAGGAATAATACGGCGGTTATTCATATCCATTATCAAAGCTTCCACTTGCTCTTGTGTCGGAATGTCACCCGTTAACAATAAGTAATACAAGCCTTCAACATAAGGCATTTCGGCATCTTTGGGTTTGGGTAATTTTTCAAAAACTTCTGGTAGGGTATATCCTCTGTAACGGATACCTTCATAAGGATCCAGATACGAAATATCGGAAATTAAACTTTTAATACCCCGCATACCACCGATAATTTGTCCGGCTCTGACCTGATCAACAACCACATCGCCATATTCTTTTGCCAAACGTCTTGTTCTCGGGCGATGGGCTTCAATTTTTTTATATAATTTTTCTTTTAAGCACTTCATATACATAAGATTTTAAATTTTTATCAAAGTTACAAATAATAAAAGCTCTATTTTTAAAAAATTTCCACTAAAATAACAAAAATCATTTTCTATTACAAATATTTTGATACATAAGTTACACAATGTTTGAAAACAAAAAAAATCCCGATGTTTATCGGGATTCTAAGAAAAAAATAAATATATTTAAAAGCCTAATTTCGCTTTTACATCGGCATATAAATCCGGTCCGTTAGCGACAATCAAATTGGTAGGACCTGAGCTGTCAAAAACATATTGATAGCCTTTTTCTTTTGCTACATCTTTAATGGCTTTTAACAATTTTTCTTGAATTGGCTTCATTAATTCAGCTTCTTTCTTTTGGGCTTCGGCTTGAATATCTTGTTGGGCTTTGGCAATGTTTTTTTCCATTTCCATCAACTCTTTGACCCGTTTTTGATTTTCTTGCTCGGAAACTGTTTTCGATTCTTCTTGATACTTTTTAAGTTTGGCTTGATAGGCATCTTGCATCTCTTTAAATTCTTTTTGATAAGTTGCATACAACTTTTTCAATTGGGCTTGACCGGCTTTAAATTCAGGCATCTCAGTCATAATTTTTTGCACATCTATATGTGCGATTTTTTGCGCATTGGCTGTTGTGGTTCCTATCCAAAGTAACAATGCGGCTAATGCTAGTTTTAAGTGTCTCATATGATTCTATTTTTAATTTTAAGTTTATTTTTAATTTTTATTTTCGTTATCGTCAGATTCTTTATTTTTTTGAGCTTTTCGTTTGCGACGTTCTTCTAAAATCCTTTGCCTGCGCGCTTCACGCTCGGCTTTACGTTGTGCGGCTTTTTGTTCCGGTGTCAAGGCTTTTTGTTGCTGTGCTTCAAAAGCTTTGAGTTGTTCGGGAGTTAATTTTTCGCCATATTCACCGGTAGTATTATTTTTGTTTTCATTTTTTGTTTCACCGGGTTGTCCGGTTTCAGCACCTTCCGAATCTTTTCTTTTATCAGATTCTTGTTCACCGGTTTGTTTTCCATCAACATTGGCTTTTGGCGCATTTTTTTGTTCTCGTTTTCTTCTACGTTCTTCTAAAGCTGCTTTTCGCTTAGCTTCACGATCGGCTTTACGTTTGGCAGCCAATTCGGCACGTCTTTTAGCCGCTTCGCTTTGCTTGGCTTTTTGTTTTTCTTTGCGTTTTTTATTTCTTTTCTCCCGGTCTTCTTTCCCTTTTTCCTTAGTAATCAATTTCAATATTTTATCGGAAATATCTAATTTAGGAGAAGTATAAATTAAACCAAGCTTATCATTAGACTTGTCAAAAACAATGTCATATTTAGCGGTTTTCAACAATTTGGCTACGGCATTAAACACCCTGTCTTGAACCGGTGTTACCAGATGTTGCTTTTGTAATATATAATCTCCTTCGGGACCAAACTTTGCTAATTGATATTTTAACAATTCTTTTTCTTTAAAGGCAATTTCTTCTTCTTTTTCTTGTAACAATTCTTTGGTTAACAAAACTTTTTCTTGTTCCAAAGCGTCTTTCAAATCTTTAATTTCTTTTTCTCTACGTTCTATTTCTGCTTTCCAACGATTGGCTCTGGCATTGAGTTCCTTTAATGCCGACTGGTATTCGGGTAGTTTTTCAAGAATATAATCCATATCGACTGAGGCAATTCTCACTCTCCTTTGACCTGTGCTAACCAAGGTCAAAAAGAATAAAACCGGTAAAATGACAATTTTTTTCATGGTTCAGTTTATATTAAGAAATAATTGTGCCAAAGTCGAAAAATATTATAAACGTTGATTCATAATAAAGTGCGTTTGCCAACCGGAAACTCTCGGAACGCCAGTATTGTCAGGGACTTTATCAAAGCCGTATCCGAAATCAATACCTAATAATCCGAAAGCACTCATAAAAATTCGCACGCCGACTCCGGCAGATTTTTTTAATGAGAACGGATTGTAATACTTTATATTGTTATAGGTATTAGCGCCTTCAAAAAATGACAACACATAAATGGAGGCTTGAGGTTTTAAAGTAATAGGATATCGCAATTCAAATGAAAATTTATTATAAACCGTTCCACCGCGGTTGGCAAAAGATCGGTTTAAAGATTGATCTAAATAGCCTCGCAACGGAATAGTTTCTCTTGAATCAAGATTGCCACCGGTAGGCATGGTGCCACCAACAAAGAATCTTTCGAAGGGTGGAATGCCTAAATCTTTATTATAAGCCCCAAGCAAACCAAACTCGGCTTTGGAACGCAAAATTAACTTCTGGTATAATGATGAATACCAAGTTCCTGATAATTTTACTTTGTAATACTCTATAAATTTATATTTCTGCTTGTTAATTTTTTCGTAGTCGGGATTGCCATCGGCATCTTGAAAATCAGGATTTTGATTGATAGTGGCATAATCCATACTGCTAAACAAAGAATAAGGCGGCGTTAATTTTAAACTCAAACCAAATTCGGAACCGACAGTAGGGAAAATGGGATTAGGTCCACTGGAATTTCTACCAAACATTAAATTGTATGAGAAATTGTTTGAGGTGCCATCATTAAATCCGAATGCACCGATAGATCCGTAATTATCAATAGTATAATGATTTAAACTCACGGATTGGCTCAGATAAAAATAATCGTCTGGCCATTGCAATTTTTTAGACAACCCGACTGTTAGTCCGGTGATAATAAAACGTTTATTTCTGTCGACCGCATAATAATTAATCTCATTGCTGGTGTAGTCAATTCCATAATAAGTAGAATAGTAAGCTGAGACATTGAAAGCTTGCGGTTTTTTGCCACCGAACCAAGGTTCCATAAAGGACAAACTATAAGTTTCATAGCGTTGAGAAACTTGCAAGTTTAATGATAAATTTTGTCCGTCACCCATAGGAAGCGGTTTGTAAGCTTTACCATTAAAAATGTTTCTGATTGAAAAGTTTTTTAAAGCCAGTCCTAATGTGCCTATAAAATAATGTCCGTCAAAACCACCTTGCAATTGTATTTGACTACTACCGGACTCTTCTACATGCCAATCTACATCAACCGTTCCGGCATTGGGGTCAATATTTTTAAGGTCGGGCGAAATTTTTTCCGCATCAAAAATTTGCATTTGTGCCAATTCTCTAATGGTTCTAATGATATTCTGCTTGCTGTAAGTAGCACCGGGCAAGGTTCTGAGTTCGCGATAAATAACCTTGTCGTTAGTTTTAAAATTGCCATTGACAGTGATATTGTTAAACTTCGCCGGTTTGCCTTCATATATACGTAATTCGTAGTCTATGGTATCTTGACGAATGCCTTTTTCGACCAAATTGATTCGTGAAAACAAATAGCCGTTATTTTGATACAAATTGGTTATGCTTTCGGCATCGGGTTTGGTAGGATCATCAATACGTTTGGCAATCAAAGTGCCATTATAAACATCGCCTTTTTTGATGCCTAAAATTTTCTTGATAAAAGCCGTAGAATACCGGTTATTGCCTACCACATCGATATTACCGAAATAGTATTTTCGACCTTCTTCAACGTTGATATCGATATTTAGATTATTTTGCTTATCAAAATACACCGAATCGGACAAAACTCGGGCATTGCGGTAGCCTTGTTCCTTGTAATATTTTTCGAGTTTGACCAAATCATCTTTAAAATCGTCGGGGATGTATTTGGAGCGTTTCCAAAAACGGTAAAAACGTTTTTCTTTGGTATGTTTGAGTTGGCGTTTAAGTTTTCGGTCTTTGATGTTCTTATTGCCTATTATATTAATATGTTTGATTTTAATCCGTTTGCCTTTATCAACATCAATTAAAAGTTTGACATAATCGGCGGAATCGGGCACGGTGGTCATCTTGACACGAGTCTTTAAAAAGCCTTTTTGTAGAAACTTGTTTTTAATGGTTTCAATGGTTTTAGCTTTGAGATTTTCGCTGAGAATCGCATTTTTTCTCAAACCCAAATCTTTGATAAATTCCTTACGTTTGGAGCGTGAAATACCTTTAATGGTGACTTCGGATATTTTGGGCAATTCTTTTAAATCAATTTCCAGAATAACTTTGTTGTCGGTAGTGGGAATAATATACAAGTTGACATCTGAGAAATAGGTTAAATCCCAAAGTTTATTGATAATTTCGGCTGTTTGTTCGCCCGGCACTTCAATTATGTCGCCCTTATCGACTCCGATAAAGGCTTTGACGGTTTGCGGATTAAATTGTTTTAAACCGTTGATTTTAATATCTTCTATTTGATAGATTTTATAATCATCACTCTTGACCTTTTGACCGTAAAAATTGATCACTAACAAAAAGGCCAAAATAGACCATAATAATTTATCCTTCATGGTTAATCTGTTCACTTGTTTTTCCAAATCTTCTTTCTCTTTTTTGATAATCAGCCAAGGCTTCATAATAGTGTTGTTTGTCAAAATCAGGCCAAAGTATATCGGTAAAATATAATTCGGCATAGGCAATTTTCCATAATAAAAAATTACTGATTCTTTTTTCGCCACCGGTTCTAATCATAAAATCCACATCGGGCAAATTATGGCTGTAAAGGTGCAAATTTATTTTATTTTCGTCAATATTTTCGGGCAAAATTATATTATTTTTAACTTTTTTAGCCAGTTTTTTGGTCATTTGCACAATTTCGTCACGACCGCCATAATTCAGCGCAATAGATAAAGTCATGCCGGTATTGGCGGCGGTTTTTTGCAAAACGTCTTGCAAAGTTTGATGGGTATGAATAGGCAATTGCTCTATATTGCCAATAGCATTGAGCCGGATATTTTGTTGCATCAAATCGGCAATCTGTTCATTGAGAGTTTGCACTAACAAATCCATCAAAGCATCGACTTCTTCTTTTGGACGATTCCAATTTTCGGTCGAAAACGTATAAAGACTCAGATATTGTATCCCTAATTCTACAGATTTTTCAACTATTTGCCGAACAGATTTAACCCCTTCATGATGCCCGAATATGCGTTTTTGCCCCCTTTTTTTTGCCCATCGACCATTCCCATCCATGATAATAGCAACATGACGAGGTAAAAACCGAGAGTTTTGTTTAAGGTTTTGAGACATCATACCCGCAACTTATCGTAAATTAAAATAACAACTCAAATCGCCAAAAGTATAAATAAAACTTATGGAAGTAAATGAATACCAGTCATTTGAATGGGTATTTGTAGTGGGAACAATACCGTCTTTAATCAGTCTGTCTTCGTTGCCGTAGAGGCTATACGATCCATCTAAGTTATCCGTAAAATAATAGTAAACACCGGCTTCCATAGCTATAATAAAATGCCGCGCAGCCTTGTATTTAATGCCTAATACCATGGGAATATTTATGTTGGTTCCGTTAAATTTATAACCACCGGTATTGGTATTTTTGGGAACCAAAGAAGTATTTCTAATTAAATCTCCACTATAGGTTCCGACACCCACACCGGTAAAAAAATAAGGTGTCAGCTTATGAATACTTTGCAAAGTCAAAAAAGGATTACGGGCTATAAAATTATACTCAACCCCCATGGCAAAATGAAGTAATTGGGCATGGGTCGAAAAATCACGGGCAATACGCCCTACACTTTCCGCTTCAGCATCATTGGCGGCAATCTGAAAATAATTGAAATTTAAACGAACGGAAAACCATTGGTTAACCGTACGCTTAAATACAATACCGCCACCTAATTTGTTAGGGTAAAAATAATATTCACGACCAATATCGCCAATATAATTACCGCCACCGGCTACAACACCAAATTCATATTCCTGCGCCCGAAGGGCGATTATATTCAAAATGAAAAGAAAGGTAAATATCTTAAATTTTGTCATTTAGTTTAGATATATAGGAATTTGCAAATATAGTAATAAAACTTAATTTAATAACGTATTAATAACGTATAATTTCGGGCTTTATTGAATGATCTTTTACTTTTAAGGTTTTTTAATTTTAGCGGTTTCTCCTTTCAAATCATATTACTTAGTTTTGTAAAAAATTATTTTGATGAATAGAAAATTAAAAAACAGTGAATTAAAACGATTAAATGTATCCGAATTTAAAAATGCACCAAAAATACCGGTTATTGTGGTATTGGATAACATCAGAAGTTTAAACAATATCGGTTCGGTTTTTAGAACAGCAGATGCATTTTTGATAAAGGAAATTTTTTTATGTGGTATAACCGCCCGCCCACCGCATAAAGATATTCATAAAACTGCTTTGGGCGCAACCGATTCGGTTGATTGGCGCTATTTTTCAACAACTGATGCGGCTATTGAAAATTTACAAAAAAAAGGCGTCAAAATTGTCAGTATTGAACAAGTAGAAAAGGCTATTCCGTTGCAAGATTTTAATGTTAAACCGGATGAAACTTATGCGCTTGTGTTTGGCAATGAAGTTAAAGGCGTGCAACAAAATATCATCAACCGTTCCGACTATTGTATTGAAATTCCGCAATTTGGCACCAAACATTCTTTAAACATATCTGTAAGCGCCGGGGTGGTTTTATGGGAATTTGTTAAAAAAATAAAACTTTCTTTAAAAAGTTAAAAAAATTATCGTATTTTTACCACAATTTAATTCTAAAATATTCAAATATGTATCCGAAAAAATATCCCAAGTCGATGATCATGATACATTGGCTGACCTTAATATTATTTGTTGCTGTATTTTATGTTGGGACTACCTTAGAAGATTTCGAATTTAATGAGCAAAATATGAATCGTTACCGTCTTCATGCTTTTTTAGGAATTAGTATTGCTTTTCTGACCCTAATCAGAATATTTGTCAGACGTCACAATCTTGACAATTTACCTCCGCATATCTCATTTTACAGTTCGTTTCACAAAACTTTTTACACTATAGTTCACTACTTAATCTATATTTTCTTGATTTTTACACCGATGGTAGGTTTTGTAATGGTTTACCAAACCGGTGCCTTATCTTATGATTTAGGAGGACCGTTTCCAACCGGTGCAGAATTTGACGAAAATTTGGAAATCATACACAAAATTTCCGTTTTTACACTCTTGTCATTAATTGTAATTCATATAGCCGGTGTTATAATTTATAAAATCAAGTCGGGTGACAATCTTCTGACCCGCATGCTACCATAATCAATTGTTCATAAAACACCGGAGGGTTATTTATTGACAATATAAACGCCTAGTAAAATAATGGCTCCGGCTAAAATTTGCAAGAGCGAAATATGTTCCCCATCCCATAGACCCCAAAGCAAGGCGACTACCGGAATGGTATAGGTAACCGAAGCTGCAAAAATCGGGGAAGCAATTTTAATCATTTTATTGAAATATATCATTGCCAAAGCCGTACCGAGAATGGCTAGAATAGCTACATATAATAAAGACATTG
>JALVEJ010000254.1 GCA_027031025.1 Flavobacteriales bacterium
CTTCCGAATATAATTTATTTATGAAAAAAAATATTCCGGTCATTTATTATTACGGAAGCAGTGATTATGCCGATTACCACAAACCTACCGATACACCGGATCGAGTTAGTTATGATATTTTGGAAAAACGTACCAGATTCATTTTTCAAATCATCTGGCAACTGGCTTATCAAAAGAAATTATAAAAATTGATAAAAACTTTCAAATTATGAATAAAGATATATTGCAAAAAGCAACAGCTTGGACAAAAGCCCCTTTTGACGAAAACACCCGGAAAGAAGTGGCTGAAATGATTGCCAATAACCCAAAAAAACTGGAAGATAGTTTTTATAAAAATCTCGAATTCGGAACCGGCGGCATGCGAGGCATTATGGGCGCTGGAACCAACCGTATCAACAAATATACATTGGGACGCAACACCCAAGGATTGGCTAATTATATCAATAAAGTTTCCAGTAAAAAAGACAAAAGCGTTGCCATCAACTACGATGTTCGCCACAACAGTAAAGAATTTGCCAAACTGGTAGCCGATGTATTGACATCAAACGGCATTAGAGCCTATTTGTTTTCGGAATTTCGACCGACACCCGAATTGTCTTTCGCCGTCCGATATCTTGGAACTGATGCCGGTATTGTCTTGACGGCTTCACACAATCCGCCGGAATATAACGGTTACAAAGTTTATTGGAGTGATGGTGCACAAATCGTGCCACCGCAAGATCAAGAAATCGTAGATGAAATAAATAAAGTACAATTTGACGAAATCAAATTTACCCCCAACGAAGCATTAATAACCTATGTCGGCAAAGAATTAGATGATGCTTTTTTAACCGCTTCTGTTGCACACGGCACTTTTAATGCGCCGGACCGTAGTAATATTAAAATCTTATTTACACCGCTACACGGTACGTCAATCAAGTTAATGCCCGAAGCCATGAAACGGGCGGGTTTTTCCGATTTTCATATCGTTGAAGAACAAATGAACCCTGATCCTGAATTTTCAACTGTTCAGTCGCCTAATCCCGAAGAACCGGAAGCTTTTACCGTTGCTTTGAAAAAAGCTGATGAAATCGGTGCTGACTTGATCTTAGCCACCGACCCCGATTCTGATAGAATAGCCGTAGCCGTCAGAGAACCCGATGGTAAAATGCGCTTGCTCAACGGCAACCAAACCATGGCAATGATGGACGCATTTTTGATTAAAAAATGGAAAGAACAAGGCAAACTGAATGGCAATGAATTTATAGGCTCTACCATTGTATCGACGGATATGGTCAAAAAAATTGGCGCAGTTGACAATGTCGAAGTTAAGGTGGGTTTGACCGGTTTTAAATGGATAGCCAAAATGATTCGTGAAGCCGAAGGTAAACAGGATTTTATCGGTGGCGGTGAAGAAAGTTTCGGTTATATGGTCGGCGATTTTGTCCGTGATAAAGACGCCATTACATCGGGCTTATTGGCAGCGGAAATTGCCTCGGAAGCCAAATCAAACAACAGTTCATTTTTTGAAGAACTACTCAAATTATACAAACAACACGGCTTTTATAAAGAAGCTTTGGTATCGTTGGTCAAAAAAGGCATTGAAGGACAAGAAATTATTAACAAAATGATGCACGATTTTAGAAATCATCCACCTCAAAGTTTTGACGGATCGCCGGTAGTGCGTATTGAAGATTATAAAACTTCTATCGCCAAAAACCTTAAAGACGGGACTGAAGAAACTTTGAAAGTAGAACCTTCCAATGTTTTGATATTTTATACCGAAGACGGCAGCAAAATTGCCATGCGACCAAGCGGTACCGAACCTAAAATCAAGTTCTATTTTAGCGTCCATCAACCGCTTGATGACATTAAGAATTATAAAGAAGTTGAAAAAAAATTAGACGCCAAAATAGATCGTCTTAAAAAAGATTTAAGTTTATAGCATGGATCAACGTATCAAACAAACGTTTTTTAAATATATCAAGCCCTATAAAAAACAAGCTTTTTTAAGCATTTTAAGTAATGTTTTTTTCGCTTTGTTTTCAACTTTGGCATTCATCGTTTTTATTCCGTTACTCGAAATATTGTTCAAGGATGAAAAACGGCAAAGTGTCACTAAACCAGTTTGGGATGGTATAGCCCACCTCAAACAATACCTCAATGCTTATGTCGATTATTATTGGGTAACATATATCAACGAACATGGTTTTACAGGTGCCTTAACAGCTATTATGGTGTTAATTGTTGTCATTATTTTATTTAAAAATGTTTTCAATTATTTAGCACTGTATTTTATGACATTTTTACGTAATGGCATCTTAAAAGACATGCGCAACGATATGTATGAAAAAATCATCAATCTTCCGGTGTCGTTCTATTCGGAAAAACGTAAAGGCGATGTGATTACGCGAATGACTTCGGATGTGGTGGAAGTGCAATGGGCGTCTTTGATTATCTTGGAAATCATTGTGCGCGAACCTTTAACTATTTTGTTTTCGGTGTTGATGATGTTGTTTTTAAATCTCAAATTAACCCTTTTTATTTTTATTTTCACTCCTATTGCCGGATTTTTTATTTCTTTGATTGGCAAACAGTTACGAAAAGAATCACATACTGTTCAACAATATGTCAGTATTTTTTTGTCGCATATTGAAGAAACTTTGACCGGATTGAAAATTATCAAAGCTTTTAATGCCGAAAAATTGTTTAATGACAAATTTAAACAGATGACTTACAACATTTTTAAAGCCAATAACCGCTTGGTAAACCGGCAAAATTTGGCACATCCGGTCAGTGAGTTTTTGGGTGTTTTGGTCATCGTTATCATTTTATGGTTCGGTGGTAGCATGGTGCTTAATAAAGAATTGAAACCGGCTGTATTCTTAACCTTTATTGCACTGGCTTATAATATTTTAACACCGGCAAAATCTATTGCACGTGCCGGTTATACCATACGAAAAGGAATGGCTTCAGTTGAAAGAATTTTTAAAATTCTCGATGCCAAAAATCCTCTAACCGATAAACCTGATGCTATCGTTAAAAAAAGTTTTGATAAAAATCTGATATTGGACCATGTCAATTTTAGATATGAAGACGAAAATGTTTTAAAAAATGTGAGTTTTACCGTCAATAAAGGTGAAACATTGGCATTGGTGGGGCAGTCCGGTAGTGGCAAATCGACCATTGCCAACCTCCTGATGCGGTTTTATGATGTCAACGAAGGGGCTGTCAAAATAGATGATATTGATATTCGTGATATGACCAAAAAATCTTTACGCAGTTTAATGGGTTTGGTTACACAAGATTCCATTTTGTTTAATGATACGGTTCGCAACAATATCGCTTTGGGCAAGCCCGATGCTTCTATGGACGAAATTATCAAAGCTGCCAAAATAGCCAATGCACATGATTTTATCATGGAATTACCCAAAGGCTACGATACCAATATCGGCGATAGCGGCAACCGATTGTCGGGCGGCCAAAAACAACGGCTCAATATAGCCCGTGCCATCTTGAAAAATCCGCCTGTTTTGATATTAGACGAAGCCACTTCGGCACTCGATACTGAATCGGAAAAATTGGTGCAAGATGCCTTAGACAACCTGATGACCAACCGCACCTCAGTAGTTATTGCCCACCGTTTGTCCACTATTAAAAATGCCGATAAAATTGTGGTGATGCACAAAGGCGAAATCGTGGAAATGGGGACACATAAAGAGTTAATGCAACGCGAAGGCGTCTATCACAACTTGATTATGCTGCAATCATTTGCTTGATAAAATTGGAAACCGCTCAAAAATATTATATCGACGTCATTCTGCCACTTAACCTGTGGAACAACTTTACCTATGAAGTCCACCAAAAAGAATATGACTTTTTACAAAAAGGAATGCGCGTAGCAGTCAGTTTTGGCAAACAACGTTTGCAAACAGCTATTGTCGTTAAAAAACACCGGCAATCGCCGCTGCACTACGAAGCCAAACCCATATTACATATCATTGATAACCAACCTATTATCAACGATTATCAATGGGAATTGTTCCGCTTTGTATCAAGTTATTATTTAACCCCGCCCGGCTTGGTGATTAAAGCCGCTTTGCCCGGCTCGTTTATGTTGCAAAGCGAAACGTTTTTAATGCTCAATGATGTCGTCATAGAAAATCAACCCAATTTGTCCGATGACGAATATCTGGTTATTGAAGCTTTACAACTGCAAAAGATGGTTAATATCAAAGCGCTTCAAGACTTGTTTGGCGCTAAAAAGATTTTTAAAATTGTCAATGCTTTGATGAAAAAAGGTTTGGTTAAAAGCCTGCAAGAAGTCAAGGAAAAATACAAGCCCAAAACCGAAACCTATTTGCAGTTATCGGAACAATGGCAAGGCGAAAAAATCAACGATTTGTTTGAAAGTTTGTCCAAAAATGCCGAAAAACAGCGACAAATTCTCTTACAATTTTTCAGTTTGCAACGCCAAGGTAAGCCTGTGCTTAAAAAACAATTGTTAGAACAAAGCGGTGCCGGATTATCATCATTGAAGGCTCTTGTCAGCAAAGGTATTTTGTTTGAAATCAAAACCAATATCGACCGTATTAATTTTGAAGCGGCATCGGAGCAAATCAAAGCTTTGTCCGGTTCTCAAAAAACGGTTCTCGATGAGATTAAAAGTTTGTTTTTAAAAGACAAGCCTGTCTTGTTGCACGGCGTTACCTCAAGCGGTAAAACCGAGATTTATATTCATCTGATTAAGGACATCATCAAGCAAGACAAACAGGTATTATACTTGGTACCGGAAATTGCATTAACCACACAACTAGTCCAACGCTTAACCAAAATATTCGGGAACAATATAGCTGTTTATCATTCAAAATATTCACAACAAGAACGCCGCGAAGTCTGGCTAAATGTATTGCACAAGCAACAAACGGCACAAATAGTTTTAGCTGCCCGTTCGGGTATTTTTTTACCGTTTCAAAATTTGGGTTTAATCATTGTTGATGAAGAACATGAAGCTTCTTACAAACAAGTGCAACCCGCCCCGCGATATCAAGCCCGCGATTTGGCGGTGTATTTGCACAAAATTCATCAAGCACCGGTATTGTTAGGATCGGCTACACCAAGTATCGAAACCTATTTTAACACACGGCGGCAACGCTACAACATTGTAAGACTGCAAGAACGTTTTGGCGGGGTACAATTACCGCAAATTGACATCATCGACTTAAAAGATGCCATTCGTCGCAAGCGTACCAAGGGAAATTTTGCCGAAAGTGTTTTAAAAGCTATCGAAAAAACGTTGCAGCAAAAAAAACAAGTCATTGTGTTTCAAAACCGGCGGGGTTATGCACCGGTTGCCCAATGTGAAGACTGCGGTCACGTCATGGAATGTCCGCACTGTGATGTCAGCCTGACGTTGCATAAACACCAACATAAACTCAAATGCCATTATTGCGGTTATCAAACCGAAGTGCCGGTATTATGTCCGGTTTGCGGCAATCCGTCTATCAATTACAAAGGGATCGGTACCGAACAAATTCAAAATGATTTACAAATTTTCTTTGAAAATGCTGTGGTAGATCGCCTTGATAGCGACACAACACGCGGGAAAAACAGTTTTGCACATATTTTGAGCAAATTTCAAAATCTGGAAACCGATATTTTGGTCGGGACGCAGATGCTGGTCAAAGGTTTGGATTTTGCCAATGTCGGTTTAGTTGTGGTGATGAATGCCGATCAACTTTTATACTACCCCGATTTTAGAGCCGACGAACGCAGTTTTCAAATGCTGATGCAAGTGGCGGGACGCGCCGGACGTCAAAAAGAACAAGGAAAAGTATTGATACAAACTTTTAATCCGGACCATCCTGTATTGCAAATGGTTTTAAAAGCCGATTATGAAAGCCTGTATCAAACTCAAATTGCCCAACGTCGCGAACTATATTATCCGCCTTATAGCAAAATGATAAACTTTATTATCAAGGATAAAAATCTGCAAAAATGTCAAGAAGCGGCAGAATGGTTACAAAAATCTTTTGCCAATTCGTTTGAAAAAGTTTTAGGGCCGTCTGATGCCCTGATTCCTCGTATAAAAAACCGGTTTATCAAAGAAGTTTTAATCAAATTGCCACCAAGTAAAACCCTGCCTGAACAAAAACGCCATATTTTAAAAGTGTTAAATACCTTTTATAATATTGCCTATTTTAAATCGGTGCAAGTGGTAATTGATGTGGATCCGTATTAGTGGTAAGTAACGAGTTGCGAGTAACAAATACGATTTGTAGTAATTTTTGTCCACTTTAACAACAAAAGGCGTAAAGCGATAGAAGTGCTGAGAGTCATTGGTTTAACAAGACCTACTATATCAAGTAACATTAAAAATTGATGCGTTCAATAAACAAATATCTTTATAGAAACACATTCGTTAAATGTTTCTACCCGCAATTCTTCTAAAAAATAATTTTTAATTTTTAAAATGAAACACTTATCTTTGCATTCACGAAAATAAAACCGATTATGGCAACATATAAAAAGAAAGGATATAAAAAAGAGAAAAAAACCGGTAATGAACTGGAATATTTGTCCAAAGAAAGTACAACTGCAGAAGTTTTTACCTCGTTAGATGAAGGGGCATCGAAACTTGAAAAATTTTTAGAAAAAAATCAAAAGTGGATTTTTACCGGACTTGCGGCTATTATTGTATTGGTTGCCGGTTATATGTGGTATGATAAGAATGTCAAACAACCCAACGAACAAGAAGCTATCAATGATTTGGTTTTGGCTCAAAAATATTTTGACGAAGGGCTGAATGCTACCCAAGACTCTATCATGAATGCCAATTTTGATAAAGCCCTCAACGGTGCCGACGGCAAATACGGATTTTTACAAGTCAATGAAAAATTTAGCGGCACCAAAGCCGGAAATTTATCAAACTATTACATCGGGATGATTTATTACCAAAAAGGCGACTTTAAAAATGCCGTTTCATATTTGTCAAAATTTGATGGTGATGACGATATCTTACAACCAACGGCATACGGCGTGATTGGTGATGCTTTTGTAGAATTAAATCAACCCGAAGATGCTTTGAGTTATTACGAAAAAGCTGCCAAAGCTTCGGATAATGCATATACCGCTCCTATTTATTATTTTAAAGCCGGCAAACTGGCATTAGATCAGGGAGATAAAGCCAAAGCTAAAAAATACTTTGAGTTGATTAAAGACAAATATCCAAAATCAAAAGAAGCCAAAGATATAGATATTTATATTGCGCAAGCTGAATAGTGTTTAAATAATGAGGAATTGAGAATTTTTTTCTGCTTCATTGTGTATTTTGTGCTTTGATGATTATTGATTACGCAAGCTATACTTCTGCTTATAATTTGAGGAAAAGAGGAATTGAAGAAATGCTATTTTGGATGGAATTTTATTATAGCAATATATCGAAAAAATTAACTTATTAAAAATGTCCTTTTATGGGGCATTTTTTTATGACTTAAATACAAACATTATCCTAATACCAAAAACAACTATATATTAGTCCAATAAATCGTTTCTTTTTTCCTGTATCTTCGTTAAAAATACTCGTTATAGCTACGGCTATAACTGCGTTTTTTGCCTTAATACAGAAAAAAATATTCCAATTTATTTTGGACTAATCAGGACAAACGCACTATAAAAAAATTAAAATATTTCTTTTAGCCCCATAGGGGCGTCCTGTTTGTAGAACATAATACCATTACAATTCGATAAAGCCACATAGGGGTGACCTAATAAAATTATCAATAGTACATGTTACAGGTCGCTCCTACGGAGCTATTTGTTTTCATTAATTTATTTTGCTACAAACAGTATAGCTCCTACGGAGCTGATATTAAGGGGTTTGTAAATAATTTTACATGGTTGCATTAATATTT
>JALVEJ010000255.1 GCA_027031025.1 Flavobacteriales bacterium
CATACATAAATGACGCTCCAAGTGTTACCACCGTCAGTAGAGATTTGTATATTAACTTCATCATCACTACCCATAGGTGATGGTGCAGTTCCGGAGAATTTAGTCACAGCAACATCTAAATCAAGCGCATAATTACCTCCTGATAAATCAAATTCCGGACTTATTAACCATGAATCTTGTGCATTGGTATACAATCTGATACGGGCAGCTCCGGTTGTGCCGTTATTAGCAAAGCCGTCATTTGTCCATCGTGAATTAGCGGGATAAAAACTGGTCATATTTCCTTTGCCTTCCATCCAGCACTCATCTAGATAAGTTGTAAAATCCTGTAAATAGTTAGGCACAATAGGAACACAAGTTGGAATAAAGTTATTACCTGTAACGGTCGGTCCATTTAAACCTCCACCACAATCAGAAGTTACTCTCCATTGATATTCAGTATCAGCTGTTAAGCCCGTAACTGTGTATGAGGTAGCCCCTGCTGCAGTAGTATAATTACTCCAAGTTGTCGAACCAACAGGTTTCCATTCGACTAAATATGAAGCGGTACCGGCACTGTTATCTGCCCAAGACAAGATAGCAGAAGTGGTTCCTGTAATGGTTGTTGACAAGTTACTTGCCGCAGCACATTCAGATGCGCTAATAACAAAATCATCAACATAGAAATTATAACCCGCATTTGATGCTGATCCTGTATTTGCATAATAAGCAAATCTGACATCAGTATTTCCTGCATAATTTGATAAATCAAATGCGAAATAGTCCCCAACATTAGAAGGATTATTATTGCTATTCCATTCTGTCATCATGGACCAAGTCGTTCCTCCATCAGTTGACACCATTAATTTCACAAAGTCGTCAGCACCCATATATGCACCACCAGAATTACTAAATCCTGTAACACCTACTTTAAAGCTTAATTCATATCCTCCGGCGCTTAAATCAAATGATGGACTCATTAACCAATCATTAATATTGCTTTGCGTGCCATACATATAAATACGGGCTGCTCCACTTAGGTCGCTGTTAAGGAATCCATCATAAGTCCAACGGCTGTCTACCATATTAATACTTCCGGGATTTCCTTTGGCTTCTTTCCAACAAGATGGCATATAGTAAGTGAAATCTTCGGAGTAATCCGGTGTAATACTGGTACAGTCAGGTTGTGGACTACAAGTGATTGTAGCATCCCAACCGGCGTGCTGGATACTTCCATCGGATTTAAAGATAAGGGTTAGCGCACCGGAAGGATCTGTTGAGGTAAAACTTTTTCCATCTGCAGAGTAAGTGCCGCCTGCGCCACCTGTCCAAGCGCCATTAGGGCAACTGGAGCGGTTATAACTTGAACCTGAACTCACAATAGGTGAAGCGGTTGAAGGGCCGTTTTTAACAATCATGCCATCCCAACCTTGTTCCATATCAAAACTGTTAAAGGTAACTGTTACAGCATCACCAGGATTGTCAGGATAAATGGTCATAACTTGGTTTAAATTAGATGAATAATCACCATTTGGTCCACCATCGTCATAGAAAGTGTCACCACAACCGGGTAAAGTTGAAAACGCGTAAGGACCAACCCAAGGACTTGTGTCACCATTGCCACAATCAGATTGGACATACCATTCATAATCCGTTCCAGACATTAATCCGGATAAAGTATAAGGATTAGCTGATACATTAACAATAGTTCCGCTGCCTTGAGTAAAGCCGGCAGGTCCATATTCAATATTCCAAGTTGTTGCGGTTCCGTTTTCTGTCCAAGATAAATCAGCAGAAGTAGAAGTAATATTGTTGGCAGCTAAGTTGGTAGGGAAAGGACAGGTTTCTTCCTGCAAGCAAATATCGGCAGTTCCCGTTTGATTATCTTTCCAAAAATACATCCAAATATCTTGTCCGCTAAGACTTTGTGCTTGTAAAGATAAATTAGCCGGTAGTGAGTTGTTGTTACAATAAAGTTCATTGCCACCACAAGCATCTAAAATGGTTAAGCCTACACTAGATCCTGTGTTATTAACAATTAATGTTCCGGAAGCGGGCCAAGTTATTTTAACCCAGTAGCCGTAATTTCCAAAACCGTCACAACTTGAAAAAAATTCTGAAATAGCATTTGAAAAATCTAAGGTTAAAGGTGTGGCTTGATTACAATCTTGAACTACTGTACCCATAATAGGCACGGCACAATCGTCTCCGGTATCGGGTTGTGTCCAAGTGAATGGGCCTGCCCAATTACTGGTACCGCTACCGCCACTGGCACCACAATCGGCTTGAACGTAAAAATCATAGTCGGTTCTCGGTGTTAAGCCCGAAATAGTGTAAGGATTTGAGGTAACACCATTGACCATAGTGCCTGATCCTTGTGTAAATCCGGTTGGACCATACTCTATGTTCCAAGTTGTTGCCGAACCGTTTTCTGTCCATCCTAAATTTGCTTGAGTAGAAGAAGCAAAGCTAACACTGAGTGCAGATGGATCAGGACATGCCGGAGGCGGGGCGCAAGATACAACAGCCTCCCAGCCGGCATGTTGCACACTGCCGTCAGAGGTGAAAACGAAAGTTAATGCACCGGAGGCGTCAGTAGACGTAAAACTTTGTCCGTCTGCTGTATAAGTTCCTCCGGCTGCACCTGTCCAAGCACCGTTAGGACAAGCAGATCTATTATAAGTTGAACCGGAATCGAAAATAGGGGCATTAGTATCCGGCCCATTATAAACCATCATCCCGTCCCAACCTTGTTCCATATCAAAACTATTGAAAGTCACTGTTACCACATCGCCGGCATTGGTGGGATAAATGGTAAATGATTGATTCAGGTTGGGTGAGTAATCGCCATTCGGTCCACCATCGTCATAAAAAGTGTCACCACATGCTGGGTTGGTTGCAAAGGTATAAGGTCCAGCCCAAACACTGGTTCCACTACCGCCACTAGAACCACAATCTGCTTGCACATAATAATCATAGGCTGTTGCAGAGCTTAAACCTGTGATAGTAAATGGGTTAGATACACCACTATTTGTAGGGTTTCCGGTAGGTGCAAATCCTGCCGGACCAATTTCAATATTGTAAACGCTGGCATTACCGTTTTCTGTCCAAGATAATTCTGCTTGAGATGTTGTGATATTAGATGCTGTTAAATCTGATGGAGCCGGACATGGAGGTGTCACATAATCTACTTGTAAATCAAAAGTTATGGTAACACCATCGGAATAAGCATCTAAATCATTTGAAGTAACAGTTAAGGTTGTAAATCCTGTAACATCATAACCGTCAAAATCCGTAGCACAACCCGTAATAACATCTACGCCATCAACATTGAGCGTAAAATCATACCAACTTCCACAAAAACCACTTCCTAAACTTCCTGCCGAATTGGTTATCGTAATAGAGTTTATTGGTTGTCCTGCATTACAACTTATATCAGTTGCATTTACAGTAACAACAGTAGGGTCATCGTCTTGTCCACTCCCTGTAAATGTCTGGGTGCACAAAGACTGCGCTTTTGACTGCCAACTGACAGCAAATAGAGCAAGTAATAGATAATAAATAATTTGTTTTTTCATAGTGTATGATTTTTATATTTCAATTAACGAAAATATAAATTATATGTAAAAATTCGGTTTATACATTAATTATTTTTTAAAAAAATAAAAAAAAACATCTATTTTAACAGTTAAGGTAAAAAAAAAACATTAAACAGTGCATTTAGTGATTTTTTTTTAATATTTAGGCTTGTTCTCTAGTTTTTGTTATGAAAGTAATATTTGTTACGTTATTTTTAGACTCCTTATGTGCAGGTATTTTTTTTAAAATGCTGATATTTTCCAAAAAATGTTCGAAGATTGTTTAAAAAAACTATTGAAATATTATTTATCCCTGAATAAAACTATATTATCCTCTAAAAACTTCAAATTTTCCCTATTATTTTTTTTAGAACCAAGGTCGCCTGATATTTGTATCAGCTACATTAAAGTTTCGTTTAGCTTAATGTAAGTTTGTTTGTTTGTTACCCTAAAAATTCCGGCACGTGGTTACATGTGCCGGATTTTTGCATTATTATATGGCAATACCCCGCCTTATACCAAAAGGTATCATTGACTTTTCATTATTTTACAGTTGATTATCCTCAAAATCAAGGTAATTTTCCCTAAAAGTTGAAAATATCACAGAGCTGTGTTTATTTTTGATAAAATTTCTTGCGAATTGCAATCAAAATTTATAGTTATGGACAAAAAAATCAAACCACAAGACAATCATGCAAACCAACTAAACCCTAACCGAGGCACCAAAGGTGTTAACAGACAATATGCCAAAGTGCATGGCAATCGCGGCAAACAACTAAATCCTAATCAAAAAAAAATAGTTTTGAGTTTGTTGTTAACCTAAATTCTCATAGCTTAGTTTTAGTTAAGTTAAAAATCCCGAAAGATGCATTATAATCCTTCGGGATTTTTTTATTGTGTAGATATACTTATCTTTGCATTCTAATTAAAATCAATATTTTTATGCAATTATCCGAACAAGAAATTGTCCGAAGGGAATCTTTAATTAAATTGAGAGAGCTTGGCATCAATCCTTATCCGGCAGATGAATATAAAGTTACCGCAAAAATAGCCGACATATTAAACCGGTTTGGTGATTATGAAGGCAAAGAGGTTCAAGTAGCCGGACGCATGATGAGCCGCCGGATTATGGGGAAAGCCTCGTTTGCCGAATTGAAAGATGCAACCGGACGCATGCAAATTTATGTCAACAGAGATGAATTGTGCCCGGGTGAAGACAAGACCCTGTATAATACGGTTTTTAAAAAATTGCTGGATATTGGTGATATTATCGGTGTTAAAGGCGAAGTTTTTAAAACACAAGTAGGCGAGCCATCAATTAATGTGAAGGAATTAACGGTTTTGTCAAAATCTTTACGACCGCTTCCGGTGGTGAAAGTTGATGCAGACGGTAAAGTTCACGATGCTTTTTCGGATCCGGAACTGAGATATCGTCAGCGTTATGTCGATTTGATTGTCAATGATAAAGTTAAAGATACTTTTATCAAACGCAGTAAAATTATCAATACCATGCGTAAATTTTTTAATGAGCGCGGGTATTTAGAAGTGGAAACACCAGTTTTGCAACCGATTCCCGGTGGCGCTGCTGCACGTCCGTTTATCACACATCACAATGCTTTGGATATCCCTTTGTATTTACGTATTGCCAATGAACTATATCTCAAAAGATTAATAGTCGGTGGTTTTGACGGGGTTTATGAGTTTGCCAAAGATTTCAGAAATGAAGGCATGGACAAAACGCATAATCCGGAGTTTACCGTATTGGAATTGTATGTGCCTTACAAAGACTACAACTGGATGATGAATATGACCGAAGAGTTGCTCGAAACCGTGGCAAAAGAAGTGACCGGTGATACCAAAGTTAAAATGGGTGATAAAGTTATTGATTTTAAAGCACCTTATCCGCGTGTCCCTATTTTAGATGCTATTAAAGAACATACCGGCTACGATTTGCACGGCAAGTCGGAAGAAGAAATTAGAGAAATTGCCAAAAAGTTGGATATAGAAGTTGATGAAACCATGGGAAAAGGTAAGTTGATAGATGAAATTTTCGGTGAGAAATGTGAACATCATTATATTCAACCGACATTTATTACTGATTACCCCAAAGAAATGAGTCCGCTAACCAAGGCACATCGCAGTAAACCGGGCTTAACAGAGCGCTTCGAATTAATGGTAAACGGTAAAGAATTAGCCAACGCTTATTCCGAATTAAACGACCCGATTGACCAACGTGAACGCTTTGAAGAACAACTGCGTTTGTCTCAAAAAGGCGATGATGAAGCCATGTATATTGACCATGATTTTTTACGCGCTTTAGAATACGGCATGCCGCCGACTTCTGGCATTGGTATTGGCATTGATAGGTTAACCATGTTTTTGACCGATAATGACAGTATACAAGAAGTAATTTTCTTCCCGCAAATGAAACCTGAAAAAAAAGCGGTTGCTTTAACCGATGAGGAAAAAGCCGTATTGAAATTACTCAAGGAACAATCACCCGTATTATTGTCTGAACTAAAAGAAAAATCCGGATTGTCTAATAAAAAATGGGATAAAGCCATCAAAGGTTTGACTAAAAAGAAACAAGCCAAAGTAGAAAATACCGAGGAAGGTTTGTTTGTTAATTTATTAGATTAGAATATTCTGAGACCTAGTAGGTTTTGAAAACCTGCTAGGTCTTGTAGGTTAAAATTTATCAAACTTATTTTACAAATAGACCTGCTAGGTTTTCAAAACCTAGCAGGTCTATTAAAATAAAAAAGGTCGCCTATTGGACGACCTTTTTGTGTTTATTATGAAAAAACTACTTATTCTGCGGTTTCTGTTTCAGCGGTTGCTTCGCCTTCTGCTTTTTCGGCAGCAGCGGCAGCAGCTTCAGCTCTTTTGGCTTCGGCAGCAGCTTTAGCTTTAGCTTCAGCTATGGCTTTTTCGTCACGGATAGGGGTTACTTCAAATTCTAAATCCACAATAACATCTCTGTGTAAACGGATTTTTGCATTGTATTTCCCAATTCGTTTGACATTGCCGCCAATTACTTGAATGTATTTTTTGTCAATATCAAAACCTTCTTTGGCTAAAACTTCTGCCAAATTTTGGTTGTTGATTGAACCGAACAATTTATCTCCGGCACCAACTTTGGCGGGAATTTTGATTTGTAAAGCTTTGAGTTTTTCAGCCAATTTTTGAGCTTCTTCAACAATATGTTTTTCTTTAAAGGCTCTTTGTTTTAATTTTTCGGCTAAAACTTTTTTAGCAGAAGGGGTCGCTAATACGGCATAGCCTTGCGGTATCAAATAATTTCTACCATAACCGTTTTTTACCGTGACAATATCATCGGCAAAACCTAAATTTTCAACATCTTTTAATAATATAATTTCCATCGTTCCTTCTTTTTTATTTTAACATATCTCCTACATAAGGCATTAAAGCCAAGTGACGTGCCCGCTTGATAGCTTTGGCTAATCTTCTTTGGTATTTTAAAGAAGTTCCGGTGATACGACGCGGTAAGATTTTACCTTGTTCGTTAACGAATTTCATCAAGAAATCGGGATCTTTATAGTCGATGTATTTGATGCCGTATTTTTTAAACCGGCAATATTTCTTTTGATTGGGTTTAACCTCAATATCCAATTGGGTTAAATATCTGATTTCGGATTGTTTTCCTGAATTTTGATCAATGCTTGCCATAATCCTTAGTTTTTAGATTCTTTAATTTTTTCTCTTCTTTTTTCGGCCCATTCTACGCCATATTTGTCCAATTTGACAATTAAATGACGCATCACGCGTTCGTCACGTCTAAATGACAAATCTAAATCTTTAATGTCTTCCGGATTTAATTTGAATTCAATCAAATGATAAAAACCGGTCTTCTTGTGTTGGATAGGGTAAGCCAATTTTTTAAGCCCCCAATCTTCTTTCCAAATAATCTCACCGCCACGGGAAGTTAAAAAATCTTCAAATTTCTTAACTGCTTCCTTTACCTGATCATCAGATAAAACGGGAGTTAAAATGAAAACAGTTTCATAATGGTTCATAATTTATTTATTTTTAATTAAATTGGCTGCAAAGATAAAAAATATTTTGGCAAATACAGCTTATTTTTTAATAAATTGTTTGATAGACTTATATTGAGTGCTTTTCAACTTTAAAAAATAAGTGCCAGCCGGTAAAAATGATACATCAATTTGATTGTTTTTGATGTTAACCGGATAAGTTTTGCCTAAAACATCTTTAATTTCCGCTTGGTCAAACCGGTAATCTTTTGTATCTATATTGATAAATTTATCTGCCGGATTGGGATAAATTTT
>JALVEJ010000256.1 GCA_027031025.1 Flavobacteriales bacterium
CTCTATGCCATGTATCTCGACAAACCAATGCGTGACCATACATTGCTTCAAGCTATTGCAAGGGTAAATCGTCCTTACGAAAACGAGCTGAAAGATATGGTGAAACCGCACGGTTTTGTTTTGGATTTTGTCGGAATTTTTGAAAATCTTGAAAAAGCGCTTGCCTTTGACAGCGAGGAAGTTAATGCCATTGTAAAAGATATTGCTTTGTTAAAACATTTGTTCAAAGCAAAAATGGAAGAGAATGTACCAACTTATCTGAAACTGATTACTCAAAATTTTAATGATAAAGACACCGACAATCTGATAGCTCATTTCAGAGATAAATCAAAACGTAAAGAATTTTTCAAGCTCTATAAAGAGATTGAAATGCTTTATGAGATCATTTCACCGGATAAGTTTTTACGTCCTTACATTGATGATTACACGACTTTATCTGCTATTTATAAAGTTGTCAGAAATGCCTACGCAAAAAGGATTCAAGTTGATAGAGAATTTCAACGTAAAACAAATGATTTGATTCAAGAAAAAATTGGAATGACTAAATTGGAAGAATCCAATGAACTTTTTGAAATCAATGAAAAGACGATTGAAAAAATTAAAGCAACTAACAAAAATGATAATACAAGAATAATCAACCTTGTAAAAAGCATTGAGAAAATTGCTGAAGAAGAATCGGACGACCCGTTTTTGGTTGGCTTATTAGAAAGAGCTGAAGCAGTTGAAGAACAATACGAAAACCGGCAATTAAGCACCCTGGAAGCTTTAGATGAAATCCGAAAGATTTATGAAGATGATGTTAAACGTAAAAAAGAGCAGGCAGAAAAGGGATTTGACGGTTTAACATTCTTCATTTACCGGACATTAATTGACAAAGGTTTTTCAGAACCTGAAGAAACAACGAAACAGATAAAGGAAGAATTTGTAAAAAACCCAAACTGGAAAACAAGTGAAAAAGAATTGAGAGAATTACGCAAAGGCGTTTACTATGCAATACTTGCAGAGGAAGATGATATTGACAAAGCCGCATCAATCGTTGAAGAATTATTTAACCATTTATTCATCGCATACGACTTATAATCATGACTAAATGGAAAGATAAAACAGAGTTTAAAGAGCAAGTTAGGCTGTTTGCTGAAAAAATGGATATTAAAATCAAGTCGTTGGCAATACGCCCCATGAAAAATAAATGGGCTTCTTGTTCAACAGATGGTAATTTGAATTTTAATAAGCAACTATTAGAACTTGATAAAGAATTAGGAAATTATGTTATTGTTCATGAATTGTTACACTTTAACGTGCCTAATCACGGGAAACTTTGGAAAAGCTTAATGACAGCCTATTTAGGAGATTATGAAAAAATAGAATTAAAACTAAGGAAGATAGCCAGTGTAGAAAAAAGCCAACCCTAATTTCAAGCACATCCCGATGAATCGGGAAGAGCTTGTAATGCCAACGCAGAAGAAAGGAATTGGCAAACATTTAATAAAGCCTTGAATGAGGGAAGCCCAGCAACTAACAACGCATATAGCAAACGGCGGAAATTATCCGTTCAAAATAAAAATTCCTGCCTTTTTTATTATCTTCGTTTTCGGCTGAAAGCAACGACCTTAAACCGCCGCTTGCCATATGCCTGCCGTTACCGGGAAGGTTAATTCGTTTACATAAACGCTTACATCACGCGGTTCAAGTCTGACTCGAGCACGTGTTCGGTCCTATGTAATTTGAAAATTTTAGAGCGTGCACCCGCAGCTTAACCGCAGACGGTTCGCCGGCAGAGTCTGCCGAAGACCCGCTTACAAGCGGGCCGTGGCAATCACCGGCGCGGCCGTCGTCTTTTCCCTTGCGCCCCCCGGCAGACTGCAGGCCACCCGCCCCCGCCGGGCGCCGCCCCGGTTGGCCACAAATCGGTCGTGGATCAGCCGGACGGTCTTTTCTATATCCTT
>JALVEJ010000257.1 GCA_027031025.1 Flavobacteriales bacterium
TAATTTTGGTTACTGGATTTTCATCTGTTTATTTTTTAATTTTAACATTTCGGTTCCCGACTATTGTCGGGATAACCTTTGATGATTAAAATAATCATTTTTTTTTGTGTGTTTAATAATTATTTTAATCATGTCGGTTTCATCTTATTTTTGCAATAAGACCATAAAAAAATACCGCTATATGCGTTTACAAAAATAATAAAACTTCTTATAGTCAGTTTATGCCGGTTTTAAATATAAAATAGTTCAATTCGTTGGTCTGCTTAGTTTGATAATATAATGGATAGGACAAAATTTTTAAAATTTTAACGATTCTGATACCGCTAGCGTTGAAAAACCTGATTTAATCCTTCAAAATTCTTATGATGAAGTTGTTATTAACTCCCATTTCCACAAAATAATCACTAAATTTGCATCAGAATCAGGAACAAACTATTTTAAACAAAAAATATGGACATCAAAAAATATTTAGACAGCACTTATTTAAAAACCCCGGAACAATCCGGATTAAGTGAGTCCGAAACTACGGAGAAAGTTAAACAAATTATTAAGGAAGCCATTGATAACGGATTTTATTTGGTGATGATTCGTCCCGAATATGTTAAAATGGCGCGTCAAATGATTGATGAAGCCGGTGCTTCCGTAAAAGTCGGTACGGTCATCGGTTTTCCCGAAGGGACATTAAACTATAAATTAAAATTAGCAGAAGCACAAAAAGCCATTAATGACGGCGCCGATGAATTGGATTATGTCGTTAACTATGAAGCCTTTAAAAAAGGTGAAAAAGATTATGTCAAAAAAGAAGTTTTTGAAGGCACTTTATTGGCACTCAAAAACGGGAAAGTCGCTAAATGGATTATAGAAGTTGCCGCTTTAACACCGGAACAAATTGCTGAATTGACCGCATTAATTCGCGATATCGTGGTGCAAACCATCGGTTTGGACAAAGCCGGGCAGGTTTTTGTCAAATCATCAACCGGATTTTACAATACCCAAGATGGAAAACCCAATGGCGCAACACCTGAAAGCATAAAAATTATGATTGACAATGCAGGTCCGCTGCCGGTGAAAGCTGCCGGCGGTGTACGCAATTATGACGAAGCAGTCAAAATGATTGAACTCGGCGTTAAACGCATCGGAACATCATCGGCTAAAGCCATAGCCGAAGGTGGTGATGCAAAAGGGAGATATTAATTAAAATCGTAGAGAGCAACAATCTTTCTTTAAGAAAAAACGACATAAAAATATGTCAAACAAATCAAACACAAAATGGGGAAATCAGTAAAATATACCAGTTTTTTTCTGTTGTTTTGGGTATGTCATTTAATTGGTGCTCAAATAATAGATTTAAGCACACCGCGCAGTACGGTTTTTACCCATTTACACAATTTAACGCCGGATAATTATCACCCTGACGCAGCTGCCAAAACCATATATGGCTTGCCGGTAGACGAGGCAAAAGCAAAAGCTATCCGCCTCAAATATATTTTTGAAGGCAAAGGATTATACATCGATTTTAATGATATTCCTAATGATCCCGACTATATTGACTCTATTAATTTTCCCATTCCCAAACATGCTTACAAACCTTTTCCTTACCGCTTGCCGGAAGTTTATCTGGAAAAATACGGTAAAAAATGGTATTATTCTAAAAGCACGGTTGCTAAGATAGATTATCTTTACCAACAAATATATCCCTTAGGAGCTGAAATTATTGCGCAATATGTCCCGGATTATTTCAAAGAGCGATTTTTCGGATTGGAAATATGGCAATGGATCGGCTTATTATTGGCTGTTTTTTTGACATACCTCTTACATGTCTTGTTTAAAAAAATCTTATTTGGTGTTTTACATTTTATTAAGCAACGTTTTACAAAATTTCCAATTGAAAATCTTGATGAACGATTAAAGCAATTTTCTCATCCCTTATCGTATATTTTCGGTATTTATATTTTAGAACTATTGATTCCTTATCTACTTTTGGGACAAAAAATCAGTAATTGGCTGATTTCCGCCTTAAGTTTTACTAAAATTATTTTCTGGATTTTTGTTTTTCTCAAATTAGTAGATGTTTTCATCGCCATTTATAAACATCGCGTTTCCAAAACAGATAATTTACTGGACGACCAACTTTTGCCTATTTTAAAAAACTCTTTAAAAGGCGTTGTTATTGTGGTCGGATTATTCAAAATTTTGATTATCATGGGCGCCGACCCCAAAGCTATAATTGCAGGGGCATCCATTGGAGGTTTAGCGGTTGGTTTAGCGGCACAAGATACCGTTAAAAATTTGATTGGAACCTTGATGATTTTTGTGGATAAACCTTTTAAAATAGGTGATTGGATTCTGGTGGACGGCATTGAGGGCAGTGTAGAAGAAGTCGGGTTTCGTTCGTCTATCATCAGAGCGGCAGACACGACAATTTTTAAAATACCGAATAGTAAACTCTCGGAAGCCGCTGTTAATAATATGGGCAAAAGGGTTTACCGGCGCTATAAGACTATCTTAGGTATCCGTTACGATACCCCACCCGAATTGATAGAAGAGTTTGTAGAAGGCGTAAAAAAAATTATCGAGTTACACCCGACTACTCGCAACTATTCAAACTACACACCCTATAATTCGGTGCCATATAATGTTGAATTTGTTGATTATGGCGAATCTTCACTAAATATTTTATTGAATGTGTATTTTATGACCAAAGATTACGCCGAAGAAATGCACGGACGCCATATTTTATTACTAGGCATCTTAAAATTAGCCAATGCCATAGGTGTAGAATTTGCATTCCCGTCACAAACCTTATTTATGGAACTGTTTCCCGAAAAACAACCGGCTTATCCCAAATATAATACGGATAAAACATCGGTAGAAAAAATCATGGCGGAGGTTTTGGAAGAATTCAAACAAAAAATCAGTAAATATTGATTAGAAAACACTACCAAAAAATAGTAGCGGCAATCTACGACCCGTTTATGAAATCGTTAGAAAAGGTTTTGACAGTGCATCGGCGTATGTTGTTGGAAAAAACCTCAGGTATGGTTTTGGAAGTAGGTGCCGGAACAGGGGTAAATTTTCCATTATATCCCCAAGATGTGGAAGTATTTGCCATTGAACCGTCAGTTCCCATGTATGAGCGGGCAGTTAAAGCAGCGGCTAATTATCCTAATATTCGAGTATTCAATATGGGTATTGAAACTGTAAAGAATCATCCGGATTTGCCTAAAACTTTTGATTTTGTCACATCAATGCTAGTGCTTTGCACCATACCTAATCCCAAACAAGCGGCGCAGATTTATCGAGATGTGTTAAAAGAAGACGGACAATTATTAGTGCTTGAACATATCCATGCCACCGGAAGCTTTTACGGCAAGCTTCAAAAATTTGTTAATCCGCTGTGGCGCCCCTTAGCCGACGGATGCAACCTGACCCGCCGGCAAGACATTATCTTAAAAGAAACAGGATTTAAACCTATATTTGAAAAAAAATTTTCACTTGGCACCGATTGGTATGAAGCGATTATGACAATGGATAGTTAAAAGTTGAAAAAGCCTAAAGTGGTTTTAAGATGTAATGGATACAAAATTGATGGTTTAAGAATTGTGTGAAAAGCGGAATGAAGTGAAATGAAAAAATACGAAGAGGAAACATTCTCAATTCCTCACCACGACACATCCCGATTATCATCGGGACACTCGATGGTGACCCCTATCCACATATTATTAAAGGTAGTAACCTCATATGAAGCAGAAGGAATCATCAGTAAAAAAGACTAACTTTGAAGCAATATAAATCCTCAGTTCCTCAAAATATTTGCAGAAGTAAACTATGAAGTGGTAAACAAACACAAAGAACGTCACATTCTATGAAGCAAAAAATTCATCAAATCCTCATTAAATGACACTCTACAAATTTCTAAAAAAACAGAAACAAAATCAACGCAAAATGTGGGCAATTCTGCTCGATCCCGACAAAGTAGATTTACACAATTTTGAAGAACTTTTAGAAAAGATAAATATATCTCAACCGGACTTGTTGTTGGTGGGCGGTAGTTTTATCAGTGAACAAAAATTTCATAAAGTTGTTAAAAAACTCAAAAAAAAATGCAATTTACCCGTTGTTTTGTTTCCCGGAAGTCCGGCGCAAGTTTTTTCCAAAGCTGACGCTATTTTATTGTTAAACTTAATTTCCGGGCGTAATCCGGAGTATTTAATAGGGAAACATGTCGAAGCGGCACCTGTTTTATATCAATCGGGATTAGAAATCATTCCAACCGGTTATTTGTTGATAGAGAATGGTCGTAGCACTTCGGTTGAATATATTAGTAATACCAAACCTATTCCGCGCACGAAAATCGATATTGCTCTGGCAACAGCTCTTGCCGGTGAAATGTTAGGTCTGAAAATGCTCTATCTCGAAGCCGGAAGCGGTGCCAAAAAACCGGTTCCTTTAAAAATGATTTCTACTATTTCTAAACATTGCCGGTTGCCTATAATTGTAGGGGGTGGCATCAAAACTAAACAACGCATGCTCAAAGCTTGGGCTGCCGGAGCTGATTTGGTAGTTGTTGGAACGGCATTTGAAGAAGGCGGTTTTAAAGATTAATGAAGATGGTCTTTTCTTAAAATTTAGTCCAAAATTGTATCTTTACCAAAATTTTAAACTATGCCACAACCGGTTTCACTGCTATCGGGACATAAAATTCAGAAATACATGAGGGTTAAAGACCATTTGGTCTCGGGAGATGATTTTGATTTGTATCTTGATACCGGTTGGGATATGTTATTGACCTTACCTGTTCCGGACAATTTGGAAGTTTATTACCAATCCGCTGATTATAAACCGCATTATCATCAAAATAAATCGCTAATAGATTACTTATACAATCTGGTTCGCAGGCAAAATTATCATTACAAATACCGTTTGTTAAAAGAATTTAAGCCCGACTTAAACTCGGTTTTGGATTATGGCACGGCTACCGGCGAATTTTTATCTTTTCTGTCAAAGAAAACTATTATGGTTTCCGGTGTTGAACCCAATAAACAAGCTAGGGATATAGCTAATGAAATGCTTGAAAATAAAATATCGGTTTCCATAGATGAGGTCAATGGAAAATTTGACGCTATCACACTTTGGCATGTTTTGGAACATGTAAAAGAACCGGATATATTAATAGAAAAACTCAAAAACCGTCTAAATAATCAAGGTATTTTGGTTGTAGCTGTTCCTAATTTTAAATCATTTGATGCCCGGCATTACGGCGCCTCATGGGCAGCTTACGATGTTCCGCGTCATCTTTGGCATTTTTCTCCGCTTGCCATTCAAAAGTTATGTAACAAACATAACATGAAAGTGATGGGACAAAAACCGCTATATTTTGACAGTTTTTACGTCAGTTTATTGTCCGAACAATATAAAACCGGCAAAAAAAACTTTTTTAAAGCATTTTTTACCGGCTTGAAATCAAATTGGCATGCCCGCACAACCGGACAATATTCGTCTTTGGTTTATTTCATTAAATTAATTTAAAATACTGATATCATTTTCTTACAATCGCCATTTCACCCCGACACTTATCAAATGCATGCGGCTGTTTTTAAACAAAGGCGTTAAATCATAATTAGCATAAACGCTCCAATCCGTTCCGCCAACTGCCCCCGTTAATCCGTAGGCAAAATTAGGCATGGAATAATCGTTTTTTATCACTTCATCATGACTGTCACCATTGGCATAATAGGTCAACTTTTGTTTGGTGGTCAAACGGAATTTACCGAAAATGCCGGCAGACAAATGCAAATGCCCCCGTTTGGCATCTGGAAAATTTAATTCTAAACTCAAAGGCAATTTCAGCCAAATATGGCGCAATTTGGAACGTTCCAAATCATAGGTATGTTCCACAATTTTTACCGTATCATTGTCAAGAATATGATAACGGTTGCCGGTTGGTTTTAAAGTATGCCAAACAAATGAAAAACCGTAAACCAAAAAAGCTTTTTGATGCAACATGTCGGTTTTCCAATCCATGCCAACTTCAAAATATCGTGATTGGATATAGCCATACGGACTAAATTCAAGACTTTCGACCTTATCCCGGTCCAATACGTTGTTTAAACCGGCAGACAAAAAAACATAAGCAAAGGTATGTTTGTTTTTGTGCCGGTCTTTGTCGTAATATGCTTTGCGATATAGCCGTACCCGCCTGATGTGATAAGCGGTTTCGCGGTTTACCACACTATCTATGACAGAGCGCCCTTTACTTGCCCGTTTGAGATCGCCGGTGAGTTTATAAATAGCATAATCCAGTTCTTCGGCAAATTGTTGTGCCAATTGTTTTTTTTGCGCTTCGGCTTCTGCCGGGCTGATGGCTTTATTTTCTAATTGCCGGTTGATGTATTCAAGTTCCGCTTTAAATTGTTTGGTTTTAACTTGGACAATGCTATCTATTTGCCGGTTGATACGCAATAATTGATTATCCAAATCTTGTTGTGCGCTGACTTGGTTAAACACTACTAGTCCTAAAAGAATTAAAAGATATGGTTTCAGTTTCATGTTTATAGGGTTTGTTTAATGATAAAATGTTTATGCGCTTTGTAGCCGGCGCTTCGATACACTGCTCTCTAGGTTCGCAGCACTCAGCGACCTTGATTTCTGCAAAGTAGGTCGCTGAGTGATTTTGTAAGGAACGAACAAAAGTGTACCGAAGTGACCGGTGACTACGACTTTCTATTTACAATCGTTTAAAAATAATATCGCCGCTGCCAAATGTTTTAGATTTTAAATTTTGTGGTTCGCCGTAATAAAATATATCACCACTTCCCATAATACGGGCATTAAGGCGTTCTATGGCGCGTAAATAAATATCTCCGGAGCCGGTTAGAGTTGCTTTCACTTTTTGTGCATCAAGATTTTTGGCATTGATGTTCCCCGATCCGGTTAAAAGATATTCTGCACTATCGGCTTTGCCGGACAAATCCATATTGCCGGAACCGGTCAAAGTTGCTTCCAAATGTTTGACTTGACTGGTTATGTCCATAGTGCCGGAGCCGGTTAAGACCAATTTGAGATTGTTCCAATCAAAAGCTTGTTCGTTAAACACTTTCCCTGAGCCGGTAAGTGTGATGCGTGATAAATAATCTGCCGGAACTTCAACAAATAGTTTGCTGTAACGCCTTATGGAAAATTCCGGATGGACCCGTATAATCAACTTGCTTCCTTTGGTATAAGTTTCAATATATGGTAGCAGATTTTCATCGGCGGTAACTTTTAACTTACCGGGTTCTCCCTTGACGATTTTAACTTTAAAAGCTCCGGTAACGGTTATTTTGTCATACGAATCAACTTTCCGGATTTCCGTAGAAATTTGTCCGTTTCCGGATAATTTTTTAGTCCAAAATTGTGCTTGGATATTGGTTATACTCCAAACGAAGATGATTAACATAATTTTTTTCATAATTATTAGTTTTAATATTGATTATCAATATATTATGATTTTTTATTTTTCTTTGATTATTAAACGGAATTAAAAAATATGCGATTTTTTGCATGCTATTTAATCTTCTATTTTAACACATCCGTATTCCAAATCTATTTTGATTAAGGAATTGACATGCCTATCGTCATAGAAGGCGCGTATTTCTTTGTCGCCATTATCATTAATTTCTTTATAGACTTCTAAGTTGCCCGGTTTAAAGCAGCCGTATGTTTGATCTAATTCAAACCGGAATGGGACTTTTTGCCGGTTAATGATTTTAATAGACGTATAGTCACAAGACAGATTGACCAAGTTAAATCCGGGTAGTAAGCCATCGATGGTCAAGGAACCGTAATCACCCGAAAACCGAACAGTATTG
>JALVEJ010000258.1 GCA_027031025.1 Flavobacteriales bacterium
AAAGGGAATAACAACAACGGGTATTAGCCAATAATAGAATTTTTCTGGTGGATAATATTTAAGTGGTTGCAGTAAAAAAAATTCAATAGCCAGTATGTAAGCAACGAGCAAAATACCATTTTCTTTACTTAAAATAGAAAAGACTAAGCTAAGTCCTACACCTACAAATAATAATAAAAAGGCTATTTTTCTACTACTTGTTAACTTATCTCTTCCATACAAATAAAATAGCACGCCTATTAAGGTAAACATTGCGCTTAACTCTGTCATACGTTGCACAATATAAAGTACCGTCGTGGTATGCATGGGGTTTAATAACCATAAAGCACTACTGAAAAGAGCAAAAAAAGCTTGTTGATTAGTTGATAAATAGAATAATTTGGATAGTTTAAAGCTGATCCAAAATACTAATATTCCATTAATTAAATGAATAATAATATTGGTATAGATAAAACCAGTCGGTTCAGCTGGCCACTGAGAAGTGTTTAAATAAAAACTGGCAAGGCTAATAGGGCGACCTGTTGGTCCTGAATGTCCTTCAAGAATATATAGCCAAAAATTATCCCATAAACTAAAGTTTTTATACTTGCCTATTGCAGAGAGATTTTCAAAATCATCTAAAACAAATAAACCATGAGTGCCTGGTAGATAGACGTAAAAAGTCAGTGCTATGAGAAAAAGGAGAGGGAAACCAAAAAATAGAATCATCTGGTTTTTTTTAAGATATTGAATTGTCATTATTATTCTTTGGCTGATATATATACAAAGAATGGTAGAATAATCATTGTGAATATAGAATGAATGCTAGTGCTAGCTATGGACAGTCATATGAAAGATTTAATCAATAAGTTGGCACTGCGCAGGAGCTAATGTATCTTTCCATCCGCCTGTAGTGGAGCGAGTAAGAATACATGTCCATTTACCTTCAGTTGTATTTAATAATTTTATTTTTACATTTTTTGCAATAGGTTGAACATTTCCATCAATGGTTGCCTCTATTGCATATTCCCCTGTACTTGTATTGATCGTCACAATAGGATCAGTTTGAATAAGTTGTGAAGTTCCTGTCACCCAACCAATATCCGTGGCATTAAATAATGTTTCACCATTAAATACTTTAATGTCTATATTTTTTTTGAGCGATGCAAGCTCGCTATAAGCCGTATATATTTGGGATTTAGAGGCATAATCTTGATAAACGGGAAGAGCAATACTGGTAAGAATACCAACAATAGCAACAACAAACATAAGCTCTATTAATGTAAAGCCCTTATATTTTTTTAAATTAGCCATTGGTATCATAGTGCGTGAGAGATTTTATAGTGAGGGATATTGAAAAATCAGTTTTTTATAAAAAACGAAGCCCCTCTTATAAAAAGAGGAGCTTGCCATTGTATTACACGAAAATATAACTATTTAGTTATTAAAGAGCTGTAAAGCTAGTAACATCAGTACAGTTCTTAGGAAGGTAAGAAGCTTTATAACCTTTAGATGTATCACCAATCGCTTCACATCTCCATTTACCTGCTACATCGCGGTCAATACGAATTTGAAGACCTTTAATAGCACCTGCTACATTTCCATTAAGTGTAGCTGTTAATGCTACTTTGTTATCAGCAGAGTCATTAAGCTGGAAACCTGTGATAGACGCTACATTAGAGCTAGATGTCCAACCGTAGTTTTTTAATTGAGTTTCAGCACTAGAACCAGTTGCTGTAGCTACAGTATCACCATCAAGAAGCCCTTGTTCCATTGCTGTTTTTGTAGAAGATATTTCACCGTATGCCGTTGTAATTTGTGATTTAGCAATATAATCCTGATAAGCAGGCAATGCAATAGATGCCAAAATACCAATAATCGCTACCACGATCATTAATTCGATTAATGTAAAACCTTGTTGCATTTGTTTTTTCATTATGTATTTCCTAAATTTATTTTTATG
>JALVEJ010000259.1 GCA_027031025.1 Flavobacteriales bacterium
CGGAACAATCATGGAAAGAAGCCATAAAAGAACGTAAAAATCTGTATGAAAACTCACTTTTTCCGACATAAGGGGCTTATTTTTGATAAATAAAAATCCTATATTTGATTTTCAGACACTTAAATCTAAAAAATTACTAATTCCGATTTTTACCGGACAACAATGATTAATAAATATTTTATATAAAACCAAATCAGCAATGTTTTTGCAAAGGCATTCATTTTCTTTAATTAAATTTGCCCTACAACTATTATCATGATTGAAAAAGATTTATTTGGCAAAGCCATATTAGACTATTGGACACAAAATCAACCGGAAGACCTCATAACTTGGACCCATATAACCGAACCCGAAATTTTACCGGTTCGTTATCTTTTCAGGTCTTATGATGAAATGCCCAAGTCAGAACAACTAGCTTTACAAATGGCTTCTGGCAAAATTTTAGATGTGGGCGCCGGAAGCGGCATACATAGTTTGTATCTACAAAACACCCAAAAAGATGTCACGGCATTGGAGTATTCACCAAACAGCTGCAAGGTTATGCATGAGCGTGGCATCAAAAAAGTTGTTGAACTTAATTTTTTTGATTATAAGCCTACGGAACAGTTTGATACCTTATTGTTTTTAATGAATGGGGTCGGTATTGTGCAAAATGCCCGGAATTTAGACCGGTTATTCATCAAAATTAAACAATTACTCAATAGCGGTGGCCAAGCGCTTATCCATTCTTCCGATTTAAAATATCTCTACGAAACAGGCAGTGGGTATATGATGCCCGACGGTTATTACGGCGATGTCCGTTTCTATATAAAATACAAAGGCGAAACCGAAAGTTTTGATTGGACTTATATCGATGAAAATACGTTAAAAATATTTGCCAAGCAGTACGGGTTTCAAGCAGAAAAAATTGATGAAAGTGATGAAGGCGATTTTCTTTTAAAAGTTTTTTAAATTTTATACATATTTTGTCCCTCCCAAAAACGATAAGTTATAAAAGGCTAAAAATTAAGCCGGATTTTGAACCGGATTTTGTAAATTGCTCCTGAATAAATAACAAAAAAATGAAATTTACCCCTAAACATATCAATCGTTTTTTACTTTTTAAATTGCCAAGTGCCTGGATTGCAGGCATCCGGCTCAAAAAAATCAATGATGAAGAAGCCGTTGTCACGGCAAAGCATCGTTGGATTAACCAAAATCCGTTTAATTCCATGTATTTTGCCGTTTTAGCTATGGGTGCCGAACTGTCAACCGGTATTTTAGTAATGAAAAAAATACAGGATACCGGAAAACCCATCTCTATGTTGGTAACCGGAACACAAGGTGAATTTACCAAAAAAGCCAGAGGGCGAATCCGGTTTGTCTGCAAAGACGGCAAAATGATTGACGACCAAATAATACAAGCCTTAAAAACAGGCGAAGGTGTGCAATTTGAACTCACCTCAAAGGCTTATGACGAAACAGACGACTTAGTTTGCACTTTCAGGTTTCGTTGGAGTATTAAAGCAAAAACCGTCATTGATGTTTTTGAGGGACAAAAATGATAAAACCTGAAAAATCAGAATGCATTAAGCTTAAGGTTTCATCATCTTAATGACCTTAAAACAAAATACTTAATGTCTTTATAGTTAAAAACAAAGATTTGGAAAACACGATTTTTTATTCAATAATCATTTCCGACAAAGGTCTTCTGATTTTCGGCTCAAATTGATGGCTATCATCAGCTGCCCTGTAGCCAACCGGTAACAAAGCCGCAGCATTAAGCCCCAGTTTATCCAAACCCAATATTTTGTTGACATTTTCCGGTATAAATCCGCCCATTGGACAAGCATCAATCTTTTCTACGGCACATACCGTTAACAAATTACCCAAAGCAATAAAAGCTTGTTCCCTTGCCCAGAGGATAATTTCTTCCTTCGGTTTGACGGCAAAACGGGATTTT
>JALVEJ010000260.1 GCA_027031025.1 Flavobacteriales bacterium
TTATTAAGCAAGCCCTTGAAAGGACCGGAGGAAACCAGAGCGCTGCCGCTAGGCTTCTTGGACTTACCAGGTCGAAATTTCGTACCAGAATGAAAATGATCCAGAAAGAGAACGAAAAATGAAAGCGCTTAAATTTTTAAGTTTAAACATTTTTTTAATTTTTTATGCTTTCATTGATTTATGTTTTTGTGCAAAAAATTTTAAAAATATTAGTGAGGAACTCATTTTTGTAGGAGAAAACATAAAAATATTAACTATTGCATCGCACAAACCAGAAACAGAAGCCGAAGCCCCTGCTATCGCTCAGGTGATTACGGAAAAAATGTGGCAACAGTATGGTCTTAAAACCGTGGCAGAAGTTCTCTCATATTTCTCGGGTTTTGATATTATTAATCTCCCTGATGGAAGTAAAATATATTTTAGAGGCATTCCTGAAAGCATTTTATTTTTGTATGACGGCATTCCTCTTACTTCAGATGCAACTAAGGCCTTACATCCAATCGATGAAGAAATATCACTTGATGCGTTATCTCGTATCGAAATAATAAGAGGCCCGGGATCAGTTTTATGGGGCCCGGATGCCTTTGCAGGAATAATTAATCTAGTTCCTAAAAAAGGAAGAGAACAACAAAGGTTAAAAACTGGAACTATAATAGGAACAAAAACAGAAGATAAAAAGATATATATTTCGAAAGGATTCATAAATGACTTCTTAGAAACATATTTATATATTAGTGGATACCAAAAAGAACAATTTAAAAACAATTGGAGCATTAAACATCTAAATGGTCATATAGGAAATAGTTATTTTAACGAAGCCATCATAACACTAAATTTATTAGACAAACTAAAAATAACAGGAAGATTATCAGACACAAAAAGAAAATTTATCAAAGAGATAAAATATTACAATCAAAGCTGGCCTGCACAAAAAAAAGAACCAATAAATTTCATAAAAATTGAATCAACCAGGAAACTTGAAAAATCATCCATAACTTTTAAGGGCTATTATACATACTTAAAAAGAAAAATAAAAGAACTTAAACTAGAAACAAAACAGAAAAATCAAATAATATTCGGAGAAATATTTATTACAAGAGAATTAAAAGACAAAAAAGGACTAATAACCTTTGGAGGATCATATAAAAAAAATATAGTCAAAGATAGCACTATAAATACAAGAGGATTTTTGCCAGAATATTTATTAAAAGATAGTTTTATTTTTTCTCCCATAGAAGAAATTGCAGATTTTAATACCGAATTAAAATCATTTTACGGACAAATAAAATATTATTTCTCAGATAAAATCTATGGTTGGGCTGGGGGAAGAATAGATGATCACAATCAATATAAAACAACTTTTTCTTATAATATTGGAACGACATTTTTGCCAGAAAAAGACACACAAATAAAAATAATAGCAGGAAAAGCTTTCAGAACCCCTTATTCCGTACAATTTTTAAAAAATAAAATTAATCCAGAAAAAATATGGAATATATCTCTTTTTCTATCTAAAAAATTTAAAAATCAGCATAAGTTTAGCTTAAATATTTTTTATAATGAGATCAAAAATCACGTAAATGAAGACGACTTTGGCGGATATTCGTTACCGAGCAAAGAAAAATTTTGGGGAATAGAAACAAATCTAAATTTACATTTTAAGAAACTAAATATCAATTTTAACTTTACAAAAATTAATAATTGGGGAGAAAAAGAGAAATATAAAGTTTTAGATTATATAATTATAACACCTCTAGGAGAAAAAGAAGAGCATTATAGTTACTACAACAAAGACTTTGAAACTGGAGCCAAAACTTTTGCAAATACGAATATAATATATCACTTAAATAAAAATTTATTGCTATCATCACACATAAAATATATAGGAAGCAGAAAAATAAATGTTTTGTATTACAAGAAAAAATACC
>JALVEJ010000261.1 GCA_027031025.1 Flavobacteriales bacterium
AACCCTGCGGTATCTTTTGTATTCGGCAAAGCGGAAAGGCAACAAATATAATATAATGTATAATAAGTTCAGGTACAAGATGCCGGTCAAATCAAAACGCATACCGCCTTTTGCCATCGTTAAATAATGTGATAAATCTACATCTTGAAAATGGTGCCGGTTGTATAAAAAAAATATTAAGCGTAAAAGTTGATATATTACGAACAATATACTTAATCGTAACAAGAGGGTTTTGAGTCGTTTTAAAAACAAATTCATGTATGTGATGTTATAATTTGAAAAAGGGTTTGTTTTTATTCACCTTGCAAAGATAATGAGATTTAGTAAGAGTTTGTATTATTCAAATAACAGAATCACCACTAACTCTTCATGATATATTTAGGTTAACTCTAAAAAATGACAAAAAATTAACCCGCATTATTCATATAAGAACGCAGTGAATTATATGAATCAGTAATGGATAAAGGGGTTGAAAGCGGGTAACCCTCCCAACTAATGTCAAGACAAGCAGTGATTCTTGATTTATTTTCTCAATTCTCATTAAATTTGCAACCTATATAATATTTAATGTATGAATTTAGTCATAGACATAGGAAATACCGGCATCAAAATAGCCGTTTTTAATCCGGAAGATGAAATGACACATTTTGAACGAACAACCTCGGCTCAAATTATATCACTATTAGAAGGTTTAATAAAAACATATCCTCTTACCGATGTTATTATTTCACAAGTAGGGCAACCGGTTCCCGGTTTGGAAAATTGGTTCAAAACACAAGCAATAAAAGTTTTGTATCTAAATACAACACTCAAATTGCCCTTTCATATCAAATACAAAAGTCCCGGAACCCTAGGGGCCGACCGTTTAGCTTTGGTTGCTGGCGCCGTTTTGAAGCAACCCCAAGGTGATAAATTGATTATCGATGCCGGCACTTGTGTCACTTACGATTTTGTAGATATAAACAAAAATTATCATGGAGGCGCCATATCTCCCGGATTGCAATTGCGCTTTAAATCTTTACATGATTATACGGCTAATTTACCATTGTTAAAACCGGAAAAATCACCGGCACCTCTAACCGGTAAGGATACCGTTTCTTCCATTCAAGCCGGTGTAATAGGCGGTTTGGTTAATGAAATAGAAGGTTTTATTGTTAAATATAACTTAAAATATCCCGATTTAACAGTTTATTTAACAGGTGGTGATGAGAAAGTTTTGGATAGATACATAAAAAATAAGATATTTGTAAGCTCAAAATTCCTTCTCCTTGAAGGACTTAATTTTATTTTAAATTTGAATAAATAGTTTATGAAAATATTTTTCCGGTTCCTTTTTGTAGTTTTAGTTATTGCTACACAATTATCTACTGCACAAGATGGTTCGCCGTCGCCCTATTCCTTTTTCGGATTAGGAGACAGGTCTTTCAAAGGCACAACAGAAAATATCTCTATGGGAGGTATTAGTGTTTATGCCGATAGCATACATTATAATATTAATAACCCTTCGGCTTTATCAAGACTTAAATTTGTCAATTTAAACTTGGGACTTGCCAACAATTTTATATACATGAGTGACCAAACCAAAAGCCAATGGTTTTCGTCACACAATATATCTTACTTCAGTTTAGCCTTTCCGGTAGGCAAAAAAGTAGGGATTGGAATGGGATTGGTGCCGGTAAATTCGAGTGGTTATCAAATTTTTGAAAAAAACAACTTAGGGACCTATACTTTTAAAGGAGACGGCGGAAACTCCCGAATATTTTTAGCCGCAGCTTACCAATTGACCAAAGAACTTTCGGTGGGAGTTGAGTATCAATATTATTTCGGATTCTTAGATCATGAAAATTACTGGATACCTGATGACCCTTACACTTATACCAAAGAAAACAGTGACGTTGATTTTACAGGTTCCGGTTTCAAATTTTCGAGTATGTATCGTTACCAATTGCGTCAACAACATTATTTCAATATATCGGCCAACTATAGAATGTCGGCAAATTTAGCAGCCCACTATAAAAGTCACACCCAATTGATTACCCCTACTCCTACCGGAAATGATATCGTTGAATTGTTAAATCGTTCCGATAAAGAAGGTGTTATAAATTTTCCGGCTAGTTTTACTGCCGGCTTGGGTTACGGCAAACAAAATCAATGGTTTTTAGGTGTGGAATATCAACAGGAAAATCTACAAAATTTTAGAAATCCCTTCTTTGATCCGGCTTATGTGCAATATCAAAATGCTTCAACTTTCAAGCTTGGCGGTTTTTATACGCCACAATATAATTCCATCACAAAATATTGGAAACGAATAACTTACAGAGCCGGCGCTTATTATAAAGATACCGGTATGCAAATCTTCGGAAGCCCAATTACGGACTTTGGCATAACTTTTGGGTTAAGCTTACCGGCCATCAGAGGCATTTCCAATTTAAATCTCGGATTGGAACTCGGACAAAGAGGTAAAATTACCAACCGGTTGGTCAAAGAGCAATATGTCAATTTTCAAATCGGTTTATCACTCAACGACCGCTGGTTTATCAAACGTAAAATTAATTAAACAAATATATTATGAAACGGATTTACACATTATTAGGAATTATTTTATTCAGCTCATTAGGACTTCATGCTCAAGAAGCTAATAATTGTGATGTCAATTTAAGTTTGGAACATGACTATATCATTGCTAGAAAATATGACGAAGCTTTGTCGTATTGGAACAAATTGATGAAAGAATGTCCAAAACACAGTGAAGCTATCTATGCCGACGGGACTAAAATCTTTAAATACAAACTAAAAAAAGCCCGAAAAGCAAAAGATGAAGCCAAAGCAAAGGAATATTTAAACACCTTGTTAGACTTGTATGACAAGTGGTTGGCTTATTTCCCCGACTCAAAAAATGCGGCAAAAGTTTACCACGACAAAGGTTTGGTCATGCTTAACAACAAAGCCGGTAGCAAAGAAGAATTATACAATATTTTTAGCAAAGGCTATAAATTAAACAAAGACAAATTTACCAATCCCAAAGCTATTTACGGCTATTTTGATGCAGCTGTGGCGCTTTATAAAAACGGCAAATTAAGTTTTGAAGATTTGATCAATCATTATGACGACCTCACCGGTTCTATTGACAAATTGATAGAAAAATATACCGTAGTGATGGAAGACTTGCAAAAGAAAGAAGATGCCGGTGAATTGATGAAAAAAGAAGAGAAAAAACTCAAAGCCATTCGTAAAAACTTACCGGTTTACAGTATTGTGGCAAAAAATATGGATAATATTTTAGGAGAATTGGGCGATTGTCAACACTTAGTGCCTTTATACCAACGCACTTTTGAAGAGAATAAAAACAATCCGTCTTGGTTACGAAAAGCTGCCGGTAACTTGAGTAAAAAAGATTGTTCCAATGACCCTATTTTTGAAAAATTGGTCGTCCAATTAGACAAAATTGAGCCTTCTTACAATTCTGCCTATTTCTTAGGAATATTAAAAGAAAAGAAAGGCAAAATCAATGAAGCTATTAACTATTACAAAAAAGCCATTAGCCTGACAGATAAAGCTTATGATAAAGCTAAAATCTATTACAAATTAGCCCGTTTGGCTGAAAAACGCGGACAAAAAGCGCAAGCGCGCACTTATGCTCATAAAGCTTTGGAATTCAAACCTTCCATGGGTTCAGCTTACTTACTCATAGGACGTTTGTATGCGCGAAGTGCTAATAGTTGTGGAACAGACGAATTTAGCAAAAGAGCTACCTATTGGTTAGCCGCTTCTATGGCTGACCGGGCTGCCAAAGTTGACCCGTCAATTGCTAAAACCGCCAGAAAAATAGCAACTTCTTACAGAGCCAAAGCACCTAGCAAAACCGATATCTTTATCAAAGGTATGGCCGGCAAAAAAATACCTATGAAATGTTGGATTGGCGGTAGCGTGACCGTCCCAAACAAATAATAAATGTTTAGGCTTCAAAATATCATCAAAAGCATTGCGGTTATCTTTTTAACCGCAGTGCTTTTTTCTTGCTCTAAAAAGATAGAAGAAGTCAATCGTTTATATCAAGACAACGAAACCATTCCCATTTCGGAAACCGAAGATTTTAAACTAACTTATACCTTATCAGGCAACAAAGCTTTGATATTAACGGCACCGTTAATGGTAGATTACAGCAATCTAAAAGATTTTTCTTATCAATATTTTCCCGATAAAATTAAAATTGTGCTTATCAATAACAATAATAACGAAAGAACAGTTATCAAAGCTGATAAGGCTTTTTTGTATAAAAATCCCGATTTGGCCGAATTAATCGGTCATGTTAAAATCACCGGAGCCGATGGCAGCAGTTTACAAACCGGACATTTGTATTGGGATGGGATCAACCGGCATATTTTTGGTGAAGAACAAACCACTTTACAACAAAATGACGAATTTATTACCGGCATAGGCTTTGACAGCAGTTTGGATTTTAAAAATGTTCGCTTAAATAAAATAAATGGCGTCTTAAAAATAAAAGATAGTCTGTAAAACGGATTTAGCAGCATTGACTTAGATTAAAAAGCGGCCTGTCATTTAGACAAAGCGAAGAGTGAACTCTTATGATTGAGGAATTGAGGACTTTGTCTGCTTCCATAAATTTGCGTTCTTTGTTTTCTATTTTTTGCTTCATTATGATGCAGACTTTTGAGTCAATCTTTTTCAGTATAATCGTTGAACAATATTGAATATACAAGCCGTATAACTATTTTAATTTTAACAAACTATCAATTTTAGCTTCCAAATTATTTCCCCACAAATTTTTTCCGACTATTTTTCCGTTCCGGTCAATGAGATTCATAGCCGGCAAACTTTTGACTTGGTAAGTTTGTAGAATTTGCCGAGTGCTATCAATGAGTTGCAGCCATGGTAAACTGTCTTGCTTTAATGCTTTTTTCCAAAAATACATATGCCGGTCGGTCGAAACACCGATGATATTTAATCCTCGATTATGATATTTTTCATACAATTTCTTATAAGCCGGATTAGCAGCTTCACGACACGGCCGACACCACGAAGCCCAAAAATCTATGATTGTTGCCTTGCCCATGCCTGCTTCAACCGAGATTAAACTGCCTATGCTGTCCGGCAATTCAAAATACGGAATATATTGTCCGGGTAACACGCCTTCTTGTTCGGGTTTGTGTGGGGCGATGTGGTAGTGTGGGTGGGTATTGCAGGCGGTAATTAATAATAATATAAGTGCCAATAATTTTTCCTTAAACCAACTCAATCTCAAACTGTGTTAAATGAATAAAATCTTGCAAACGCTCTTTGATTTCCGCTTTGGTTAAAGCTTCCAAACGTTCGGTACCGAATTTTTCAACTGTAAAAGAGGCGAGATTCGACCCACAGATAACGGCATTTTTCATCGCATTAAAACTAATGTCTTCGAGTTGTGCCAATTTTCCTATAAAACCGCCGGCAAAAGTGTCACCGGCGCCGGTCGGATCAAAGACATCTTCAAGTGGTAGCGCCGGAGCAAAAAATATATTTTTGCCATGAAATAATAGCGCCCCATGTTCGCCTTTTTTGATAATTAAATACTTAGGTCCCATGGCTTGAATGGTTTTGGCGGCACGCACCAAAGAATAATCTTTACTCAACTGACGCGCTTCTTCATCGTTGATGATGAGAATGTCTATGTTTTTTAAGACGGTCATTAAATCGTCCCAAGCGGTGTCCATCCAAAAATTCATGGTGTCGAGCGCGATGAGTTTCGGGCGCGTGGTCATTTGGTCTACCACCGATTGTTGAATAGCCGGATGCAAATTTCCCAGCATTAAAAACTCGGCATCTTTGTAAGCGTCAGGAACAACCGGTTTAAAATGCGCCAAACAATTGACTTCGGTAACTAATGTATCCCGTTTATTCAAATCGTTGTGATATTTACCTTTCCAATAAAAGGTTTTTTCGCCTTCCAGTTTTTCAATTCCGGAAATATTGATATCACGATCCGTAAATTTTTTTAAAAATTCATCCGGAAAATCATGACCGATTACCGATACGATTCCAACTTGATCGGTCAATTTTTTGGCAGCCATAGAAATATATGATGCAGAACCTCCTAAAATTTTTCCGGTTTCGCCAAAAGGCGTCATAATTTCATCAAAAGCAACCGTGCCGACCGTTAGTATTTTTGACATGCAAAAGAATATTGGTTATTAATGTTGCGAAAATAATTTTTTTTCCTTGGTTTTTAAGTTTTTTTGTGAAAATTTTTGATGCTGTATCGAATTCAAGAGATAATTTAACTTATTAGCTCAATATTGATTCACATATTATAGAGAATAACATCTCCCAAACTTTTGCAATTATCTCCCTTAGGAGATAAAGCATTTAAAAGCTAATTTGCTATACATATTTGAATTGATTGTTGCCCACCAAACAACTTAGAGACAACTCGTAGATTAATTAAAATTATGACAAAAGTCATTTTTGTCTTTTATTAAGTCTGCGCAATTTTTGATAATTGTCAAAAAAAATTGTCCGAACAAAAAAAAATCTTACTTTTGCAAAAATCTTTAAAAGGATATGACGCATAAACTTTTTATATATCTGTTATTAAGCTTGTTTTTTGCCGGGTTCAACTTGTCTGCGCAAACGGAACATGAGGTCGAACCGGCTCATCATAACGAACAAACCGATGCGCATCAAGGGCAGGACGAGCCGTTTGATCCGACAGAATTGATTAATCACCATTTGTCCGACTCACACGATTATGCATTTGAACTCCCTTTTATTCATAAAACCTTTCATTTACCGGTTATTCTTTGGACCAAAAACGGTTTAACTATTTTCTCTTCGGGAGAATTCCAAGGAGATGAACATGGTAAAGTCATTGTTGAAAAAAACGGACAAAAATTTAAACGTATTCATGACTTAATTGTTTATGCCGACCAAGTAGGTGAACATGTTGAGCCAAAAGATGTGTCATTATCACAAAGGCCCTTGGATTTTTCTATTACCAAAAATGTCGCTTCAATGTTACTGACATTTTTAGCCTTATTATTGGTATTATTTTATACCAAAAAATCTTATGATAGCAATAAAGTACCAAGAGGGCTAGCAAGTTTTATCGAACCCTTAGTGGTCTTTATTCGGGATATGGCTAAGGAAAATATCGGACCTAAATATGAAAAATTTGTTCCTTTCTTATTGACGGTGTTTTTCTTTATATTATTTGCTAATCTGTTCGGACTCATTCCGTTTTCGCCATTTGGTTACAACTTAACAGGAAATATTGCAGTTACATTTGTATTAGCCGTTATTGTGTTTATTATCACCAATGTTAATGGTAATAAAGATTACTGGACACATATTTTATGGCCTCCGGGCGTGCCTGTGATTTTAAAACCTTTTATTGCATTGATTGAGATATTGAGTATTTTTACCAAACCGTTCGCTTTGATGATTCGTTTGTTTGCCAATATACTGGCAGGACACACCATCATTTTGACATTTGTAACTTTAATATTTGTTTTCAAAAATTGGGGCGTTCCCTTTGCGTCGGGATTTGCTACCATATTTATGTATATCAGTGAGTTGCTTGTAGCATTTTTGCAAGCATATGTGTTTACGCTTTTGTCAGCTATCTATTTTGGAATGGCTGTCAAAGAAGAAGCGCATTAATTTTAAGTAGAATAAAATATAGCTGAAGGTTGTAGAGCCGGAAGCTTATCGTTGAAATATTAACCCTAAAAATCAAGTAATTATGCCAGCATCAATTGGAGCAGGTATAGGAGCAGGTTTAGCAGCCATCGG
>JALVEJ010000262.1 GCA_027031025.1 Flavobacteriales bacterium
GTTCGGTTTTTTATTGGGGACGTGCGGGACAGAGATCGCTTGTACCGTGCACTGGACGGTGTGGATTATGTCGTTCATGCCGCAGCAACAAAGATTGTTCCGACTGCAGAATATAACCCTTTCGAATGCATCAAGACGAATGTCATCGGTGCAATGAATTTGATTGATGCCTGCATTGACAAGAAGGTAAAGAGAGTGGTTGCCTTATCTACCGATAAGGCAAGTAGTCCGGTGAATCTATACGGCGCATCCAAGTTGGCGAGTGATAAATTGTTTATAGCGGGAAACGCCTATTCTGGTGGTCATGATACCAAATTTTCAGTCGTACGGTATGGCAATGTCATGGGCTCACGTGGGTCAGTAATTCCATTCTTTATGTCCATAGCTAACAAGGGCGTACTACCGATAACAGATTCAAGAATGACACGTTTCATGATATCGCTTGACCAGGGCGTGGAACTTGTATGGCACGCGTTTGAGGATATGGTTGGAGGCGAAATTTATGTAAAAAAAATACCCAGTATGAAGGTGACGGAAATAGCTAAAACGGTAGCGCCTGAAGCAAAGCACGAAATAGTGGGTATTAGGCCGGGTGAAAAATTACACGAGCAAATGATTGGTGTAGAGGATGCAGCGCATACCTTTGAGTATCCGGATTACTACAAAATCCTCCCAGAGATTAACGGATGGTCAACTAGTCCTGAAAGGATAAAGGGTGGTAAAAAGGTTGGAGATGACTTTGTGTATGCAAGTAACACAAATACTGAATGGATGACTAAGAAAGAACTTAGATCATGGATAGAAGCAAATCGAGAAAAAATCGGAAACATTTGAAGATGATTCCCTACGGTCGACAGGAGATAACTCGGGATGATGTCGATGCTGTTGTCAGGGTTTTACAATCTGATTACTTGACGCAGGGCCCAGTTGTTCCGGAATTCGAGCGGTTAGTGGCGGAATATTGTGGTGTCGATCACTCGGTGGCTGTAAATAGTGGAACCTCGGCGCTACATATAGCATGTCGCGCACTAGGATTAGGTCCTGGGGACTCTTTATGGACCACCCCGATTACCTTTGTTGCCTCGGCTAACTGTGGACTGTATTGTGGCGCCACTGTCGATTTTGTCGATATCGATCGAAAAACCTATAACCTTTGCCCCAACGCGCTAGAGCGAAAACTGGAAAAGGCGCAGCGCGAAGGGTGTCTGCCAAAAATAGTTGTACCGGTCCATCTATGCGGGCAACCATGTGATATGAGTGCTATTCATGCTTTGAGTAGACGATTTGGCTTTCGTATAATCGAAGATGCTTCACATGCAATAGGTGGTAAATACAAAGAAGAAAATATAGGTAACTGTCGCTATAGCGATATAACCGTCTTCAGTTTTCACCCGGTAAAAATCATCACTACTGCTGAAGGCGGTATGGCGTTAACCAGCAACACCGACCTAGCGAATAGAATGAGTCTATTGCGCAGTCACGGTATAACCCGAGACCCAGCACAAATGACACACCATCCTGATGGCTCGTGGTATTATCAGCAAATAGACTTAGGCTTTAACTATCGCATGACTGATTTGCAGGCGGCTCTAGGTATAAGCCAGCTGAAACGCATTAATAGCTATGTGCGTAAACGTCACGTATTGGCGAAGCGGTATGACGAAAAGTTAGCAGGTCTGCCTTTGACGATTCCATGGCAACATCCTGATAGTTACTCCGCCATGCACTTGTACGTGATTCGACTCAAGCTAACAGAAATAAAAGCAACTCACCGAGAGGTATTTGAAGCGCTTCGAAATGAGGGCATAGGAGTAAATCTACATTACATCCCAGTGCATACTCAGCCTCACTATCAAAGCATGGGATTCAGGCATGGTCAATATCCCGAGGCCGAGCAATATTATAAGGAAGCTATTAGCCTTCCG
>JALVEJ010000263.1 GCA_027031025.1 Flavobacteriales bacterium
GAAGCTTTCTTGTTTCCTTCTATTTCCGAAGGTTTCGGCTTACCGCCCATTGAAGCCATGCGATTGGGAAAACCGGTATTCCTTTCAACCTTTACAAGTCTGCCCGAAGTTGGTGGTAATAAAGCCTATTATTTTGAAAATTTTGAACCTGAACACATGCAAGAGGTTTTGAAAAAAGGCTTGGAAGACTACACTCAAAACAATAGAAAAGAAGACATCATACAATGGAGTAACCAGTTTACATGGGAAGAAGCGACTAAACAATATGTAGCGGTTTATCAAAAAACCTTAGGGCTACCGGTAAATACAGCTTTAAAACAGAAAGAACGCACCAAAGTGTCCGCCATCATTCCGACCCTGAATGAAGAAGAAAATATAGCCAAAGCCATTGATCAAGTCAAATGGGCTGATGAAATTATCGTTATAGATTCGTTTAGCAACGATAAAACGGTTGAATTATCAAAAAAAATGGGGGTTCGTATTTTGCAACGGCAATTTGATGATTTTTCGTCTCAAAAAAACTTCGCCATTTCACAAGCCAAACACGATTGGATTTTTATCTTAGATGCCGACGAACAAATCAGTGAAGATTTAAAATTGGAAATTATTGACAAACTTTACAATATTAACCAAGAAAAAGGCTTTTGGATTCCGAGAAAAAATTTCTTTATGGATAAAAAAGTCAATTTCAGCGGTTGGCAAAATGACAAAGTCCTACGTTTGTTTAATAAAAATTTCTGTCTTTACAACGGCAAAATGGTTCATGAAGAAGTGCAATGTAAAGGGGAAATAGGACAATTTAACATGCCATTACTGCATTATACCTACAAAAGTTATGATGATTACTTAAATAAAATTAAGCAATATGCCGGCTTAAAAGCCAAAGAATTATATAAGAAGAACGTCAAACCCGGCTTTTTTCTGGGCTACATCAAACCGGCTTACCGGTTTCTTTATCACTACATTATAACACTGGGCTTTTTAGACGGTAAAACCGGCTGGACCATTGCCGAAATCAATGCCAAAGGTATGCGCGAACGATACAACAAATTGAAAGAGTTATATAAAAATGAGGAATTGAGGAACTGATAAGTTGATGAATTGAGGCGTGAGGAACTGAGGAATGAGGAAATGATGAACTGATGAATTCCACAAAATCTGAAATCTGACATTGCAAATCTGAAATCTGAAATGATGAATTGATGAATTGAATAGGTAGGTCATTGAGTGATTTTTGACGAAGGAAAAAATTGTACCGAAATGACCGGGTTCATTGATGAAATGATGAATTAATGATTTGAAAAGTGAGGAATGATCTGATAGGTTTTCAAAACCTGTTAGGTCTGAGCGTAATACTTGTAACTTGAAACTAAACAAAATGAATATCATAGAAATTGTCCAAAGCGGCGGAACCATTCTCTACCCTACCGATACCATTTGGGGCATTGGCGGAGATGCTACCAATCCGGCAGTTATTAAAAAAATATATCAAATCAAGGAGCGTGACCCTAAAAAAAGTTTACTTATCTTGGTAGATTCTTATAAAATGCTTCAAAATTATGTCGAAGAAATTCCTTTGGAAATATGGGAAATTTTAGAAAAAAGTATTGAACCGACTACTATTATCTATTCAAATCCCAAAAATTTACCGGCAGATTTGTTAGCCAATGACGGCTCAATCGCCATTCGTGTAGTCAAAAAAGGCTTTGCCAAAGATTTGATTAAAGCTACCGGAAAACCCTTAATTTCGACCTCGGCTAATCTATCCGGAGAAGCCTCGCCGAAAGATTTTAACGAAATTAATCCTGTTATTTTGCAGCGCGTCGATTATGTCGTAAATTTGCATCGTCAAAATACAAGCCGGAAAGCTTCCAAAATAATCAAATGGAGCCCCGAGAAAGGTATTGAAATAATTAGAGATT
>JALVEJ010000264.1 GCA_027031025.1 Flavobacteriales bacterium
CTCCAATTCGGTCACTATTGTTTCCCCTTCTTTGACCGGTTTAATCTGCTTTCGTTGCGGATTGACAACCTCACGAATTATTCGTCCGTCTTTCAAATAATAGACCCGATGAGCATAACTTAAATGAGCCGCGTTGTGCGACACCATAATGATAGTGCGGCGATCAAAAGTATTGATTTCGTCTATTTTATCCATCACCTGCTGTGTGGAAACAGAGTCAAGATTACCGGTCGGCTCGTCGGCCAAGAGGATCTTTGGATCGTTAACCATAGACCTTGCCACCGAGACACGTTGCTGCTGACCACCGGAAAGCATGGCCGGAATTTTATGTGATACATGCCCCACCCCAAACCGATCAAGCAGCGATTGAGCCCGCCGATCGCGGGTTTGTTTATCCCGATTACAAAAAATCATCGGCAAAGCTACATTGTCCAAAACCGACAGCGACATAATGAGGTTAAACTGCTGGAAAATGATCCCCATCACGTATCGCTGGAAGTAAACCCGCTCACTCGGCGGATAGGAATAAATATCATCACCTCTGATCAATAAAGTTCCTTCTCCGGGCGGCAACGAACCCTGAATGGCGTACATTAAAGTGGACTTGCCGGAACCGGACGCGCCAAACAGGATGATGTACTCACCCTCGTAAATATCGGTATTAACACCGGACAAGGCCTTGAATTCGTTGGACTTGCCTTTGTTGTAGATGATGGAAAGATCGCGTGCAACGATTAACGGTTTTGCCATTTGCTTATACGGTAATTTTATTATTTCGGATGTTTACCACACCCGACTGCCACGAGGTCTGTTACAAAAAAAACACCCCGCTTTTATACATTATGACACCATAACGCGTTTTACGACGGCAACTATCCCCACTTCATTTTGAAAATTATAAAACACACCAAAAAATATCACTGTAATGAAGTGGTACAATGTCCGTTATGAATACGGAACACGAAAAACTGGTCCACAAACTAAAAGACGACTCTTTTCATAAAGAATACGAAGAAAAATACCACGACTACAAAGTTGGTTTTATACCGCTTGTCTTGGGAAAGTTTTTGGTTTTTGCCGGTGATTTGATTTACGGCAAAGAACCGTCTTACGGCAAGTTTCAGGCGATTGAAGTGATTGCCCGCGTCCCCTATGAATCATGGGAGATGGTGTCATATCTGTTCTTAACCGCCCTATACAGTAACGAAAAAAGAGCCATCAACCTGACCCACACCTCACGCTTCGGGCGAATGGCGCAAGACAACGAAACTATGCACGTGGTGGTGATAAGCAAACTGGCCAAAGAGGCCAAACAAACCGGACTAATCCGCTTTTATCTGATCCCGCTTATTTTTTCTTTATTTTATTTTATAGCCAGCACTATCCTTTATATAGTGAGCCGAAAATCTTCCCTGGAGCTTAATTATATGTTTGAGTCCCACGCTTATGAGCAGTACGGTCAATTTATTGACGAAAACAAAGAGGAGCTCAAGAACAAGCCGGTAAACAGTCGATTTTTAGACTTTTACGGCCGGCCCTGCGCCAACCAATATGAATTTTTTGTCTCGGTCCGCAACGACGAACTTATTCATCGCAACGAATCTCTGGAACGAATCAAAGTCCCTCGGGCTTGATCACCGCCCGACTTTTACCGTCCCGGACATCGACCGCCTTTGCGGTAAGAAAGAAAGATGAGCCATTTAACGTCCCGCTGTTGTCCGAGTGTTACGACCAAATAAGCGTCACTAAGGTGTCAAAAGAGCTAGTTCGCGGCACAGGATGGTGAAGTCTGGAGCTGGTGCCCACCTCGCCCTGGTTCGTCGCAAGCTCCTCACATCGGGCGTTCTCGCTATCGCTCGAAACGGAAAATAACGTCCGCAGGGTAAGA
>JALVEJ010000265.1 GCA_027031025.1 Flavobacteriales bacterium
AGGCTTTACCATCAAAATTATAGAGGGCGAGTTGCTCTTTTTTAAGGTCGTCATATTTGACATAAACCTTATTAAAAATAGATGACGAACAGGCAGATAGTCCGATAATGATACTTAAAAAAATAAATTTTCGTAGCATAATAGTAAGTGTTTTTTATAAATCAGCAAAAATCATTCCTTTTGTTGTTCTACTGATATGACAAGTAAATGATATATTTTTGGCTTCGCATTAGTAATTGCAAATAATTATGAGAGAATTGTTCCGGTTAAATTATTTTTATAATAGGAAATATAAGGACGTTATGGTACATTCTTCTCTAAAAAAAATATGGGAAATGAAATATATGGTATTTCTCTATTATAGACGGATTATAAATTCTCTTGTCATCATCATTAAAAATTCATACTTTTGCTTTTTCAAAATCCTATGGCTGAAACTAAATACATATTTGTTACAGGTGGTGTGACTTCTTCTCTTGGAAAAGGCATAGTATCGGCATCGCTAGCCAAATTGTTACAAGAACGCGGTTTTTCGGTAACCATACAAAAATTAGACCCATATATTAACATCGATCCAGGAACACTTAATCCTTATGAACACGGCGAATGTTTTGTAACCGATGATGGTGCTGAAACCGATTTGGATTTGGGACATTACGAACGTTTTCTAAACATACGCACCTCGCAAGACAATAATGTAACGACTGGTCGCATCTATCAAAGTGTGATAGACAAAGAACGCCGCGGCGAATATTTAGGTAAAACAGTGCAAGTGATTCCACATATTACCGATGAAATCAAATTTCGTATTCAACGTTTAGGCGAAAAAGGTATTTACGATATCGTTATAACCGAAATAGGCGGAACCGTTGGTGATATTGAATCTTTACCATATATTGAAGCGGTTAGACAATTGCATTGGGAATTAGGTGAAAACAATGTAGCCATAATCCATTTGACTTTGATTCCGTATTTGGAAGCCGCCGGCGAATTAAAGACCAAACCGACACAACATTCGGTCAAATTTTTGATGCAGAGCGGTGTACAACCCGATATTTTGGTTTGTCGAACGGATAGACCTTTGTCTGAAGATATCAAACGTAAGATTGCTTTGTTTACCAATGTCAAATTGGGCAATGTTATTGAGTCGCGTGATGCCGAAACCATATACGATGTACCTTTGCTCATGCAAGAAGAACAACTGGATAAAGTAGTCTTGGAAAAATTGCATTTGCCAGAAGGAAATGTCCCGAAATTAATCGAATGGAAGCGTTTTTTAGAAAAATTTAAAAATCCGAAAGATACCATTCGTATCGGATTAGTAGGAAAATATGTTGAGTTGCACGATGCCTACAAGTCTATACACGAATCTTTGATTCACGGGGCAACCGCCAATCAACTCAAAGTAGATATACATTGGATACATTCGGAAAAATTAACGGATGAACAAATTATTGATGAATTGAAAAAGGTCGAAGGTGTCATTATTGCTCCCGGCTTTGGGGCTAGGGGTGTAGAAGGTAAAATTACGGCGCTGAAGTATGCCCGTGAAAATGCTTTGCCTTTATTTGGCATTTGTTTCGGAATGCAGATAGCTGCCATTGAGTTTGCTCGTAATGTACTCGGCTTACAAGATGCCGATTCAACCGAACTTAATCCGGCGACTACCGATCCGGTTATCAATTTGTTAGAAGACCAAAAACTGGATTTGCTCGGTGGTACCATGCGATTGGGTTTACAAACATGTAAATTGGAAGAAGGAAGCAAATCAAAAAAAATCTATCAAACTGACACAATTCAAGAACGACATCGTCATAGATATGAATTTAACAATAAATATATAGAAGCATTTGAAAAACACGGTATGCAAATTGCCGGACG
>JALVEJ010000266.1 GCA_027031025.1 Flavobacteriales bacterium
GTACGACCTTCCCGGCTTCAAGCGGGTGGAGGACTACGGCAGCCAGACGCCGTTTCTGGGCGAGATCGGCACGCACGAGCACGTGCGCTTCATCTCCTCCACGGTGTTCGAGCCGTGGGCGGATGCCGGTGGCGCGGCGGGCTCGATGATCTCGACCGGCGGCAGCAATGCCGATGTCTATCCGATCCTGATCATGGGGATGCACGCCTGTGCGACCGTGCCGCTCAAGGGCAAGTCGGCCATCACGCCGATCATCAAGAACCCGAATCAGGGTGGCGCCGATGATCCGCTGAACCAGCGCGGTTCTGCTGGCTGGAAGACCATGCAGACCGCCGCGATCCAGAACGATCTGTGGCTGGCGCGTCTTGAGGTCGCTGTCAACAACTAAGCCAGCCTGAAAGCTGGTCAACCAGAAAAGCCGCTCCGGCAACGGGGTGGCTTTTTTTATGGGAGAAAGAAATGTTCGAACGTGAAGAACTGGAAATGCTGGAGCCGGAGGCGATTCGGGATCTGGCGCAGGAGGAGCTGGGCAAGGCCATCGACGGCCGCATCAAGGACAAGGGCAAGATCATCGACGCATTCCTCAGCCTGCAGGCTGGTGGTGATGGCGGTCAGGCGCAGGAGGAAGCGGAGCAGTCCGGCGAACAGCCCAGCGGTAATGGCGATGGTGGCGACAGCGGCCAGGGTGATGGCGAACTGGACACCTCGAAGTTCGTTCGCGGTGACGACATCGTGAACAAGTCCGAGCGGGTGTGGGTGCAATTTTCCGACGGCCCGGGAACCGACGGGCATCTGCCGATTCAGGTGGCCATCAACGGCCATGCGCAGAATATTCCGCGCAACGTGCCGGTGCATATCGCCAAGGCGGTGCTGGCCGTGCTCAATGACGCGGTGCAGCTCATCGAGCGGTCCGTCGATGACGGCAATGGCGGTTTCCGCACCGAGGTGCGCGAGGTGGCGCGATTCCCCTATCAGCTCGTGGATGCGCCACGCGATACGGCGTAAGGGGGCGGCATGGCTACTATTCTCGCGAGCAAGCTGGTCGCTGACGCGGCCAAGCTGCTCTATGACAAGACGAAGGTGCGGTGGCCGGAAGACGAGCTGCTGGGCTGGCTCAACGATGCCCAGCGGCAAGTCGTCTTTCTCAAGCCTGAGGCGAACGTGGTTAACGAGTCGATTTCACCACCGACGCCAAACGGGACGAAATGGACCATCCCGGCCGCCGGCACGACTTTCATCAAGGTGGTGCGCAACATGGGCGCCGACGGCAATACGCCGGGCAAGGCCGTCAAGCAGATCGACATGGAGACGCTGGACTGCGAGCTGCCGGACTGGCACTCGGCGGCCGTGGCGGCCAACGCGGATCACTATGCGTTCGATGACATGGATCCGAAGCACTTCTATGTCTATCCGCCGACCGATTCCAAGTTGGAGATCGTCTATTCGTCGTCGCCCGCGGATGTCGGGATCAACGACCCCATCGCCATCGACGACGGCTATGCCAACGTCATTCTCGACCTGATGCTGTGGCGCGCATGGAGCAAGGATTCCCAGCACGCCAATCTGGCGCGGGCGTCGAACCATTACCAGGTGGCGTTGCAGGCGCTGGGCCTGCGCGAAAAGGTGGAGTTCAACCTCGATGCGCAGGGTCGTGACAAGCAGAAGCGGGAGAAGTGATCAGTGATCCCCATCGAAACTCTTGTGGCCGAGATTGAGCCAAGGGTGTGTGGCTGCCCTGTTGTTAGAATCGACAGGGCAGCGCGCGAAATCCTTAGTGAGTTTCTCGTTCAGACAAGGGTGTGGCAGGAGTTGTTGCGTGTTTCGTACACGACTGATGGTGATCTGGTTGTGGCCAATCCCTATTCGTGCGCCCGCTTG